>CALXJH010000109.1 GCA_944388555.1 uncultured Clostridia bacterium | reverse complement strand
ATATATAATTCCATTTAGAAGGGGCGTTTTTTTTGAAAGCACTCATTTTGGCATATGACAAAGCGAAAGATTTGAAACCGCTGACCACAACATTGCCCAAAGCAATGCTGCCGGTTTTAAATAAACCGGTCATCGAATACAATATTGAAAAGCTTCGGGATGCCGGCTTTTCCGAAATCGGTATTGTGATTGGTTACTTAGGGCATAAAATCCGTGAATATTTTCTCAACGGATATCCGTGGAATGTAAAGATTCATTATCTGCCTATGCAAAATACATGGCATGCAACTTTAGCACCATTTGCCGATGAGCGGCTTTTAATTGTAGAAGGGGAATGGCTGTCAGATGCCGATCCTGCAAAAGCAGCGCATATTCATGATGGAAATCTGTTATCTGGTGAAAATGGATGCGGAGGCATATATGTTGTTAAAAATGGCTTTTTTAAAGACATTTTTACAGATGCTTCTGTCCGAGACCTGATTTTAGAACAGCCACATTCGGTTGTAGACGAAAAAGTAACTGCGCGTCGAATCGAAAACGTCGCAGATTATTTGAAGGTGAATTTGCAAAACGGAATTTTAACAGGGAAAGAAAGTCAAGTGGATGCAAGCGTATATTTAAACGGGAGTGTCGTTATCGGAAACCATGTTACGGTTGAGCAGGGATGTATTATTAAAAACAGCGTGATTTTGGATCATACCCATATTTGTGCCGACTGCGAAATAGAAAATGCAGTTATAGGAAAAAACGTATTGATTAAAAACGGTACGTTTGTTTTTGATCACAGTATGATCGGACAAGGCGCAAAAATCGGTAAAAACGTTTTTGTAAAGGCAGACAGCCGTATACCGCCGTTTAAGGTTATTCCCGATCAAGCGAACGTCGGAGAAAATGAAACGCCTGCAACGCTCAACGCAGTTTCTATTTGGAATGGAGAGATTTCCGGCAGCGTATTTTCGGAGATGACGCCTGAATTTGCAGTAAAAACCGGAAAGAGTATGGTTTACCTTGCGGGAACACAGAAAAAAATCGGGATTGCTTGGGATGGAGATACATTAAGTTACCCGCTGTATATCGCCTGCCTTTCAGGTCTGGTTGGCAGTGGCGGAAATGTATTGGATGCGGGGAAACAAAAGTATCCGGTTTTTCACACCCTGGCGGTAAGGAATGCCATTGATCTGGGTGTATATATAGCATCGGGAAGCGGAGAATGTACGTTTTGTTTTATTGATAAAAACGGTGATATACTATCTTCACATAAGCAAAAACAGCTGGAAATGATTATAAACAGGAATGAAGGAGAAGCTTTATCAGGTATACATTATAAATTAGAAACAATAAAGATAGATTATTTTGAAATGCTAAAAGAACTTGCAATTCCTGCAAATTATACGATACAAATAAAATGTAAGGATGGATTTGCACGCCAAGCACTTTGTATGTATCGGCAAACGATGCAGAATCCGGATATTTGTTTTTGTCTGAATACGCGTATGGACAAAATGTGCATCGAAGGATTGCAGGAAAGAGAAATGTATGTGCTGTATTCGATTGTGTTACTGGAAGAGTATCATGAAAAATTAAAAGTGGACGGCGAAATGCAGCGTATTGTAAATCGTATCACGCAGCATGTGCAGAGAAAAAAAGAGGCGATTGCGGCGACCCCCTTTTCAAACCTATTAAAAGGGGATGGAATTTTAGCATGTGTTCTGGTTTTAAATTATATGACGAAGAACAATCTTACAAAAGAAAAACTGATTGAAAAAATTCCTCGTTTTTTTACGCTATCCACCGAAATCCAAGTGGAAAACAAAAAAAGAGAAAGAATCGTGCAAAAAATCACAAACGGCCAATCACAGGGGAAAGTGAAAATTGCAAAGGACGGAGGATGGGTAATGATTATTCCGCATGGACGAAAAAACGCATTTCAGGTTGTTTCGGAAGGTTATAACAAAGAATACGCCCAGGATCTGCTGGAATATTATGTAAATTTAATTAAAGAAACGGAGGAAGAGCTTTGAATAAATTTTTCAAAAGGTGTTGACTTTTTTTGGTTTTTATGTTAAAATTCCAGTATTGTAGTTCTTGGGAGGTGTAATAATGCTTAGAACATATCAACCGAAAAAAAGACATAGAGCCAAAGAACATGGTTTCAGAAAAAGTATGAGTACCGCAAACGGCCGTAAGGTGTTGGCAAGAAGAAGATCTAGAGGTAGAGCAAGATTATCAGCATAAGGACGTGGTAAAACACGTTCTTTTTGTACGTAAGGAATTTTACCGATGGAAACAATCAAAGAAAATTATGTATTCAAAAAAGCTTATAACAAGGGTAAAAAACAAGCAGGAAAGTATGTTGTTTTGTATGCACTGAAACGTAAAAGCGGTATACGGTATGGAATAACCGTTTCTAAAAAAATCGGAAAAGCCGTCGTGCGGAACCGAATCCGGCGGCAAATCCGTGAATCCTTTCGTTATCTGGAGCCTTATACCAATGATGGTGTGGATCTTGTTTTTGTTGTTCGGAGTGCGGCAGTGGGCGCTGAATTTAAAACGTTATTCCTTGCACTGCAAGCGCAGATGAAAAAAGGAGGCATATTAAGTGAAGAAACTGCTTATTATCCTTATAAAGTTTTATAGAAAATTTATTTCGCCACTTAAAGGACATCCTACCTGTATATTCCAGCCAACTTGTTCGGAATATGCAATGCAAGCGCTCTCTAAATACGGAGCAATTAAAGGATCTTATCTTGCTGTTCGCAGAATTTTAAGATGCCATCCTTTTTCCCAAGGCGGCTATGACCCCTTAAAATAATCAAGGAGGAAATGCATGAACGTTTTTGAATTGCTGATTACCACTCCTTTGGGATATGTTATCAGCACAATTTACCAATTTCTACCCAATTATGGCTGGACAATTATTTTGTTTACCTTTATTATAAAGTTAATCATGTCTCCATTGGCGATTAAGCAGCAGAAGTCTATGACCAAGATGCAGCGGGTAAAACCTTTGCTTGAGCATATACAGGCAAAATATAAAGATGACCCCAATCGCTTGAATCAGGAAACGATGAAGCTTTATAAGGAACAGGGCATCAATCCTGCCGGCGGTTGTCTGCCGCTTTTGATTCAATTCCCAATTTTGATTGGATTGTATCAGGTTATTAACCGGCCGCTGAGTTTTATATTGCATTTGCCGGCAGATATAGTAGAAAAGTTAACACAAATGTTTGCGTCCGGCAATGCGAACAATGTAGCGGCACAAATTGAAGTTTGCAGCAAATTAGATCCTGCGCTTGTTCAGCAAGAGCTGGGCATAACGGTTGAAAAGCTGAATTTTTGGTTTTTTGGATTGGATTTATCTCAGCAACCGCAGCTTATGTATCTGAACTGGCTTTGGCTGATTCCCATACTTTCCGCTGCAACGGCATATTTTTCATCTTATATAACGCAAAAATTACAAGGTATGCCGCAACAGGAAGGCACAATGAAAACAATGACATTGTTAATGCCGCTGATGTCTGCTTACTTCTGTTTTATATTGCCGGCAGGCGTTGGCTTGTACTGGGTTATGAGCAATGTTTTTCAAATTATACAAACGATTGTTTTACACAAAATTTTTGTTGCAAAACAGCAGGAGGATGAAATAGATGTCAATGAATACTTTAAAAAAGACAGAAGCAACCGGAAAAAGCATCAATGAGGCAAAATTAAAAGCCGCAGAAATTCTTGGTGTGGATGAAGAGCAGATCGAAATTGAAGTTTTAGAAAATGCAACCACGGGATTTTTGGGTATGGGTGCAAAGCCCTGCAGAATTTCAGCATGGGTTAAAGATGATGCTGCGGGAAAGGCAGAAGAATTCTTAAGCAGAATTATACCATTGATGGGCGTTGAAGCGAATGTGGAAGCTGTTGAAACAGACGAATGTTTAAACGTGACCATGGAAGGCGCCAAAATGGGACTTTTAATCGGCAGACGCGGCGAAACTTTAGATGCGCTCCAGTATTTAACCAGCATTGTAGTGAACAAGGATCGTGAATCGTATCTTCGCGTAACTTTAGATACTGAAAACTACAGACAAAAGAGAAAAGAAGTTTTGGAAAAACTCGCAAACAAAATTGCAGACAAAGTGGTTCGTAACAGAAGAAATATGACGTTAGAGCCAATGAATCCTTTCGAAAGAAGAATTATACATGCGGCGCTTCAGGACAATGAGCTGGTTACTACTTCTAGTGTTGGAGAGGAACCGGAACGTCGGGTTGTTGTTAGTTTGAATAAATAAAGGAGATTTTAGTGTGCATACTATAGCTGCTATCTCAACACCGCCTGGGTGCGGTGGTATTGCAGTCATTCGGATAAGCGGTGATGAGGCGTTTTGTGTAGCTGACAAGGTGTTTTTAGGTCAGGGGGCAAAACGCCTTTTTGAAGTTCCCGGAAATACAATTGTGTTCGGAAGAATTGTAGATGAGAATAAAAACGAGATTGATCAAGTGCTGGCGTCTGTCTTTCGTGCGCCGCACTCTTTTACCGGCGAAAACGTGGTGGAAATAAGTTGTCATGGCGGTATTTTAATTGCAAAGCAGGTCTTGAAAACAATTTTACACGCAGGCGCTTCTCTTGCAGAAAAAGGAGAGTTCAGCAAACGCGCCTTTTTGAACGGGAAAATGGACCTTGCACAAGCGGAAGGTATTATTGATTTGATTTCTGCGGTTTCCGAAAAGGGCGCAAATACAGCCGTTTTTCAAATGGAAGGAAGACTTTCAAAGGAAATTTTGAATTTGCGGGAGATGCTGCTTGGCATGGAAGCACACTTAGAAGCGGCTGCTGATTTTCCTGAAGAGGATATTGAAGAACTGCAGGATGTACAGGTACAATCTACCTTGAAAGAAGCTTTAAATCATGTCAATAGAATGCTTCGAACGGCAAATTACGGAAAAGTTTTACGTGAGGGTATGCCGATTGCCGTTATTGGGAAACCCAACGTGGGTAAATCTTCTATTTTAAATTATCTGGCAGGTCAGGAAAGAGCGATTGTTACCGATGTTGCGGGTACAACACGGGATGTAATTGAGGAACTGATCAATTTAGACGGCGTCCCTATACGTTTGATGGATACGGCTGGCATTCATCAAACCGAAGATACAGTTGAAAAGATTGGCGTAGAGCGCAGCCGGGCTGCGGCGGAAAAAGCAGCCTTGATATTGGCAGTGTTTGATGCTTCCGCTGTCCCCGACGATAAAGATCGTGAGATTATGGATATCATTGCACAAAAACCCCATATTGTTGTGCTTAACAAATGTGATTTGAATCAGAAAACAAATATAGAAGGATTAAAAGTGTCTGCAAAAGACGGTACCGGTATGGAAACCTTGATGGAACAGATATGCGCTTTTGCACAGCAGGATGTTTCAGATGCAGATACAATTATTACAAACGAACGGCATTATGCGTGCCTGCTGCATTGCAAAACTTCGTTAGAGCAAGCTTTGCAATCCGCAGAATCGGGCATGCCGCAGGATATGCTTTCTATTGATATTCAGCAGGCGATTGAGGATTTAGGCGAAATTACAGGACAAACGGTCTCGCAGGAAATTGTGGACAGAATCTTTCATAATTTCTGTTTGGGGAAATAAGAAAGGAAGATAGAATTAAAATGTCATATATGGCAGGAGAATATGATGTGGCTGTAATCGGCGGCGGTCATGCCGGCGTTGAAGCCGCCCTGGCGGCAGCAAGACTTGGTCTTCAAACGCTGATGTTTACAATCAATATGGATGCAGTAGGAAATATGCCGTGCAATCCCAGTATCGGCGGCACCGCAAAAGGGCATCTTGTCCGTGAAATAGACGCTTTAGGCGGTGAAATGGGCAAAGCGGCGGATAAAACATTTATTCAGTCAAAAATACTGAACCGCGGAAAAGGGCCTGCCGTTTATTCTTTGCGCGTACAAAGCGATCGCAGAAGATACCAGATGTATATGAAGCACGCGGTGGAATCACAACCCAATTTATTCCCAAAGCAAGCTGAAATTGTACGCATTGGCATAGAAAACGGACAAGTTACCTGTGTGGAAACGCATGTAGGGGCTATTTATAAAGTGAAAGCGGCTGTAATTGCCAGCGGCACATATCTCAAAGGCAGAGTGATTATCGGGGATGTGAATTATGAAAGCGGCCCAGATGGTATGTTTCCTGCAAAATCACTTTCCGCTTGTCTGCGGGAAGCCGGCGTTGCTTTGCGTCGCTTTAAAACAGGAACGCCTGCTCGCGTACTTGCAACAACACTGTATTTTGATAAAATGCAGGTACAGGAAGGCGACGAGGAAATTCAGCCCTTTTCTTTTGATACAAAAGATCCAGGAGAAAATAAGGTCTGCTGTTATATGACGTATACCAATGCAAAAACCCATAAAGTTATATTAGACAATATTCATCGTTCTCCTTTATACAGCGGTGTAATTGAAGGGGTAGGACCCCGGTATTGTCCCTCTATTGAAGATAAAGTTATGCGCTTTCGGGATAAAGAAAGACATCAGCTGTTTATAGAGCCGATGGGACTGGATACCAATGAAATGTATGTACAGGGCATGTCTTCCAGTTTGCCGGAAGATGTACAGATTCAAATGTTACATACCATTCCCGGATTAGAAAAAGCTGTAATGATTCGTACGGCTTATGCAATTGAATACGACTGCGCGGATCCTACGCAAATGTACCCAACCTTAGAATTTAAAAAGATAAGCGGTTTATACGGCGCCGGACAGTTTAACGGAAGCTCCGGCTATGAAGAAGCGGCGGCACAAGGTCTGATCGCGGGGATCAATGCCGCTCTCAAAATTTTGGGAAAGGCGCCTTTGATTTTAGATAGAAGCACATCCTATATTGGAACGCTGATAGACGATCTTGTTACGAAAGGTACAAATGAACCTTATAGAATGATGACGTCCCGTTCAGAATACAGATTGGTTTTGCGTCAGGATAATGCGGATTTGCGGCTTATGGAAACGGGATATCACGTAGGGCTCGTTTCAGAGGCACGTTATCAGCGTATGCTGCACAAAAAGCAAGCGATAGAAAACGAAATAAAGCGGCTGGAAACAACTTCGGTGGGGCCAACAGAAGCGTTAAACAGTATGCTTGCTGAAAAAGGTTCTACACCCATTCATACAGGCGTAAAAATTGCAGAACTCATCCGCAGACCGCAGATTACTTATGCAGATACAAGTATTTGTGATATAAACCGAGAGCTGCTGCCGCCTGATGTACAGCAGCAAGTAGAAATACAGATTAAATATGACGGATACATAAAACGTCAGTTGGCGCAGATTGAAGCCTTTAAAAAAATGGAAAGCAAGAAACTGCCGCAGAATATATCTTATACCGAAATTCGGGGACTGCGTATTGAAGCAAGACAAAAGTTAGAAAACATCCGTCCTGAGAATTTGGGGCAGGCGTCCCGCATTTCAGGCGTATCTCCAGCGGATATTGCGGTGTTGGTTATTTATTTAGAGCAAATGCGAAAGAAAAATACGGAGAAAACAAAATGATTGAGCGATTAAAAAAAGGTCTGGCAGATCTGAAGCTGCCCGCCTCCCAAAAACAAATACAGCAGTTGCAGCAATATGCGGCATTGCTAACAGAATGGAACCAAAAAATCAATCTGACTGCCATCATAGATCCGCAGGAAATTGCAGAAAAACATTTTTTAGACAGTGCGATGTGTCTGAAAACGGGTATTGCAGGGCGGGTTATTGATGTAGGAACAGGGGCTGGGTTTCCGGGCCTTGTGCTAAAAATTTTAAACCCGGATATGGAACTATACCTGTTAGATTCACTGCAAAAACGAATTGTTTTTTTACAGACAGTTTGCAAGGAACTGGGGTTGCAAAATGTAACGTTTTTGCATGCACGTGCAGAAGACGGCGGCCAAGACAAAGTCTTGCGCGAATCGTTTGACTTTGCAGTGGCGCGTGCGGTTGCAAATCTTGCCACCTTAAGTGAATATTGTCTTCCTTTTGTGCGTGTAGGCGGGGCATTTATCGCAATGAAAGGGCCAAAGGCGTCAGAGGAAATTGAATCGGCCAAAAATGCTGTTTCAAAATTGGGCGGTGTCCTTTCCGGTGTGCAGGAGGAGAAAATTCCCGAAACTTGTTATGAACACGTCATTATTACCATAAAAAAAGTTCGACCAACACCGTCAGCCTATCCCAGAAAAGCAGGAAAACCGTCAAAACATCCCCTTTAAAACAGAAAAGATTGTCGCATACTGCGATAATTTTTTTTGAAAGACTATTTCCATTTATTACCAAATATGGTATAATAAACCATGATCAAACCAAATAGGTTGTGGTCAGAGCATAGAAAGAACAAAGAAAGGAAAAAACAGAAAGGAAGCGGTTACAAATGAGAGAAATGTTACAAGAGAGAAGCGGTACGGTCACGCAAATCACACAGATTCCCATAACGAAAATTACAACCAACCCATATCAGCCAAGAAAGGTTTTTGAGCCGGGACAGTTAGAGGAATTGGCCATGAGCATAAAAGAATATGGCGTTATTCAGCCGATAACGGTGCGTAAGAATTTTATAGGAGGCTATGAACTGATTTCTGGCGAAAGAAGACTGCGGGCTTCTAAACTTGCAGGCAAAGAAATGATTCCTTGTATCATTATAGACGCTGATGAAAATGATTCGGCGATTATAGCACTGCTTGAAAATTTACAGCGGGCAGACCTTACTTATATGGAAGAAGCCGAGGCGATTGCACATTTGGTTCAAGAACATAAATATACCCAGGAGCAGCTGGCAAGAAAACTGGGCAAAAGCCAGTCGGCAATTGCTAATAAAATACGACTTCTGAAACTTTCCGATGGGGCAAAGAAGATGATCAGTGAACATAACCTGACCGAAAGGCATGCCAGGGCGCTGCTGCGTATTACCGATGAACAGCTGCAGCATAAAATTTTAAAGATGGTATGTGAAAAACAGCTGAATGTAACCCAGACAGAGGCTTTGATTGACCGGACATTACAACGCCTGGCTTCGCCTACGAATGAAAAGGAAGGGCGTATTAAGGGCATTGTAGAATTACGTATGTTTTTAAATACTGTCAATAAAGCAATCGATGTTGTCAAACGGGCGGGCGTTCCTATATCCGCACAGAAAAAAGATAAAGGGGACTGTATTGAATATGTTATAAAAATACCCAGAGATAAAACGAGAATTACAACAACTTTGTAATGCACATAGATTTCATATTTGACATTACCTGTTTTTTTTAGTAAGATAAAGAACAGGTGATACGAATGAAAAAAAAGATTGTTTTTGGTATAGCGCTTTTGCTATTGATTTTATTTGCTTTATGGGGAAGGGAAATGTATTTATGGAAAAGCGAATCGCTTTTTGCAATGGATACATATTGTACCATAAAAGCAAGAGCCAAAGAAGCCACACTGCAGGACTTGGCTGCATGTATAGAGCGGTATGATCAAAAATTCAATGCTTATCAGAAAGATTCGGCAGTCTATGCCCTGAATACTTCCGGCAGTACAACCGACGGGGAAATACTGGCATTGATAACCGATATGCTGGCATATAATAAAAAAACGGAAGGCGCCTTTGATTTTACCCTAAAGAAGCTTTCTGATTTATGGGGATTTGAGACGGAAAATCCGGCGGTTCCGGACAAAATTGATTTTTCTGCTTTTGGGGCGGAGAAAGTCGAAGTTGCGGCAAACAAAGTTGTTTTAAATGGTGTTGAAGTCGATTTCGGTGCTGTATTGAAAGGATATGTAACCGATAAACTGGTTGCAGAACTAAGAAATCAACATGTAAAAGAAGCCATTCTGGATTTGGGCGGAAATGTATATACGTTAGGGGAGAGTAAAGTCGGAATTAAAAATCCGAAAGAAGGGAGTCCTCTTGCCTGCGCCATTACTGTCGAGAATAAAGCGGTCATTACATCCGGCGTCTATCAACGATATTTTATAGATGAAACAGGCAAACGCTGGCATCATATACTTGATCCTAAAACGGGATATCCAGTTCAGAATGATATTCTTTCAGTGACAGTCATTGGAGAAAACGCTACGGAATGTGATGTTTTATCCACAGCCTTTTTAGTGATGGGAAAAGAAAAGACTTTTGCGTGTTACAAAGATTATGGGAATTTGGATATAATCGTTCTTACTCAAGATACACTTTATTACTCATCCGGATTGGCCGATTCAATAGAAATCCGAGATGAGCAATACAGAAAGGAGGAAATACAGTAGTGTATGACGTCATTGTTTGCGGAAGTGGCGCTGCAGGACTGACAGCGGCAATATATTGCGCACGTTCCGGATTAAAAACACTCATAATAGGTGAAATGATAGGTGGTCAGACATTAAACGCACATAAAATTGAAAATTATCCGGGAATTATAGAAATAGATGGCTTTTCCTTAATGGAAAATTTCCGGCAGCAGGCAGAAAAAAGCGGAGCGGAAATGCAAACGGCGCAAATTACACAAATCAATCTTCAGGGAAAGAAGGTCAACGGTATTGCAGGAAAAACGATTATTCTGGCAATGGGCGCCAAGCATCGGAGTTTAGGGTTAGAGAAAGAGGCAGAACTTACAGGCAGGGGCATCTCTTATTGCGCAGCTTGCGATGGTAATTTTTTCCGCGGGAAGACCGTTGCCGTAGTCGGCGGAGGAAATACAGCTGTTTCAGATGCGATTTATCTTTCAAATATTTGCCAGAAAGTAATTATTATACACAGACGTTCAGAGTTTCGAGCGGAAAAAAGTTTGGTAGAGATGCTGAAAAAATGTAAAAACATAGAGCTTGTGCTAGACAGCACCGTGCAGGCACTTTTAGAGCAGGACGGGAAATTGATCGGAATACATACACAGCAAAAAACAATCCCGTGTGACGGGCTATTTATCGCGATTGGAACTGTGCCAAACACGCAGCTTATTGAACATCAAATCCGGCTTGAAAATGGTGTGCCGGTGAATATGTTTATGGAAACATCCATACCGGGTGTGTTTGCGGCGGGAGATATAACAGATACAAACCAAAAGCAGGTCATAACGGCGGCGGGAGACGGAGCAAAAGCGGCAAAATCCGTGCTCTCTTACTTGCAGACGCAATCCATTCTGTAAAACGACAGGCAGTTTGGCATTTTTTTGCATAAACTGCTTTTTTTCTGCAAAAAAAAATTCATAAAATTGTTTACAAAGCGCAAAAAAAGTGGTATAATGTTTAAAGTGTAGGATTGTTTTTAATATGAAAGGAGATAAAAATCATGGCAAGAAAGAAAATTTCCATGGATGGAAATACTGCTGCCGCACATGTGAGCTATGCCTTTACGGAAGTTGCAGCAATTTATCCCATCACACCTTCTAGCCCTATGGCTGAAGTAACCGACACATGGTCGGCAACGGACAAAAATATTTTCGGAGAACCTGCAAGAAACATTTTTGGCGAACGTGTTAAAATGGTTGAAATGCAATCTGAAGGCGGCGCAGCAGGCGCTGTTCATGGTTCTCTCGCAGCAGGCGCACTTACAACAACTTATACTGCGTCTCAAGGTCTTTTGCTAATGATTCCAAATATGTATAAAATCGCGGGCGAACTTCTCCCGAATGTTATTCATGTTTCAGCAAGATGCGTAGCTTCTCACGCATTGAACATTTTTGGTGATCATTCTGACGTATATGCTTGCCGTCAGACTGGTTATGCTATGCTTGCAGAAACAAACCAGCAGGAAATTATGGATCTTGGCGCTGTTGCACATCTTGCAACCATTAAAGGTCGTGTTCCTTTCCTGAATTTCTTCGATGGATTCCGTACTTCACACGAAATTCAGAAAATTGAAGTGTGGGATTATAAAGATTTAGCTGAAATGGTAGATATGGATGCCGTAAAGGCTTTCCGTGCAAGAGCTATCAATCCGGAACATCCGGTGCTGCGCGGTTCTGCAGAAAACGGCGATATCTTCTTCCAGCACAGAGAAGCTTGCAATGAATATTATAACAAATTGCCGGCAATCGTTGAAGAATATATGGATAAAGTAAATGCCAAAATCGGTACAAACTATAAGTTATTTAACTACTACGGTGCGCCGGATGCAGACCGCGTAATTATTGCAATGGGTTCTGTATGCGATGTAACAGAGGAAGTTATTGATTACTTAAATGCAAACGGTCAGAAAGTTGGTTTGGTAAAAGTTCGTCTTTACAGACCGTTCTGTGCAGATAAATTAGTTGAAGCACTTCCGAAAACAGTAAAGAAAATTGCTGTTTTAGACAGAACAAAAGAACCTGGCTCTTTAGGCGAACCGCTTTATCTGGATGTTGTTGCCGCACTGGCTTCCCAAGGCGTTTCTGCTAAGGTTGTTGGCGGTAGATATGGTTTGGGCTCTAAAGATACGCCTCCGGCAAGCATTTTTGCCGTTTATGAGAACCTGGCACAGGCAGAACCGAAAACAAACTTTACAATCGGTATTGTAGATGATGTTACCGGCCTTTCTTTGGAAGAAAAAGCATGCCCGGATACAGCAGCAAAGGGAACAATTTCTTGCAAATTCTGGGGTCTTGGCGGTGACGGTACTGTTGGTGCTAATAAGAACTCCATTAAGATTATTGGTGACCACACAGATAAATTTATTCAGGCATACTTCCAGTATGATTCCAAGAAAACGGGCGGTGTAACCATTTCGCATCTGCGTTTTGGTGATAAGCCGATTAAATCCCCGTATTATGTAACAAAAGCTGACTTTGTTGCATGTCATAATTCTTCTTATATTTTAAAGGGCTTTAAAATTGTAGATGACGTTAAACCGGGCGGAACATTTATGTTAGACTGCCAGTGGGACGAAAAAGACTTGGATGCGCATTTGCCCGCACCTGTGAAAGCGTATATTGCAAACAATAATATTAAATTCTATATCATCAATGCAACCAATATTGCGGCGAAAGAAATCGGAAATGCAAAAGTTAAAAATACAGTTCTGCAATCAGCCTTTTTCGCACTTGCAAATATTCTGCCGAAGGATGAAGCCATTGAATACATGAAGAAAATGGCATATAAATCCTATATTAAAAAAGGTGAAGCAATTGTTGAGCTGAACTATAAAGCAATTGATGCCGGCGCAAACGCAATGGTTGAAGTAAAAGTTCCGGCAGAATGGAAAGATGCAAAAGTAACCGAACCGAAAGTACCTGCAACAGGTGACAGAAAAGATCTGGTTGATTTTGTAAATAATATTGTAGAACCTGTTTCTTTGATGAACGGTGATTCTCTGCCGGTATCTGCATTCAAAGATATGGCAGACGGTACCATGCCGCAGGGTGCAGCTGCTTACGAAAAACGCGGTGTTGCTGTTTCAGTACCTGTATGGCATCCAGAAAACTGCATTCAGTGTAATAACTGTGCATTTGTATGTCCGCATGCAACCATCCGTCCGTTCGCATTGACGGCAGATGAAGCTGCAAAAGCACCAGCTGTTACCAAATTTACTGAAAAACCTGTTTTGAAAACAGATTATAAGTTTACAATGGCAATCAGCCCGATGGACTGCATGGGATGTACACTTTGTGTGAAAGCATGTCCGGTAACGGCAAAAGCAATACGTGACGGCGCACCTGAAAAACAGGCACTTGAAATGGTATCACAGGAATCGCAGCTTGAACAGCAAGCAGCTTTTGATTATGCTGTAGCCAACGTTTCCGAAAAACCTGAACTTATCAATACAACTGTAAAAGGCAGTCAGTTCAAACAGCCGCTGCTTGAATTCTCCGGCTCCTGTGCTGGTTGTGCGGAAACATCTTATGCGCGTCTTATCACACAGCTTTTCGGCGAAAGAATGTATATCTCCAATGCAACAGGCTGTTCCTCTATCTGGGGCGGTTCTGCACCTGCAACTCCGTATACAGTTAATAAAGAGAGTGGTCATGGTCCTGCATGGGCGAACTCTTTGTTTGAGGATAATGCGGAACATGGTCTTGGTATGTATCTTGGTCAAAAAACCATTCGTGCAAGACTGATTGGCTATGTTGAACAGCTCCTTGCAAGCGATAAAGCTTCCGCTGAACTCAAAGCCGCAGCACAGAAATTTATAGATACAAAAGATAACGGCAAAGAAAATGAAGCTGCAACAAAAGCATTTGTTGCTGAACTTGAGAAAACAGCTGATAAATGCGAGCTTTGCGCAAGCATTCTTGCTGAAAAAGATTACCTCTCCAAGAAATCCGTTTGGATATTCGGCGGTGACGGCTGGGCTTATGATATCGGTTTCGGCGGCTTAGATCATGTGCTGTCTTCCGGCGAAGATGTAATCGTTATGTTTTTTGATACAGAAGTTTACTCCAATACAGGCGGTCAGGCTTCTAAAGCTTCAAATATCGGCCAAGTTGCACAGTTTGCTGCTGCAGGTAAAGCAATCGGAAAGAAAAATCTTGCTGAAATTGCTATGTCTTATGGTTATGTTTATGTTGCACAAATTGCTATGGGTGCGGATATGAACCAAACTTTAAAAGCGTTGACCGAAGCAGAAGCTTATCCGGGTCCGTCCCTTATCATTGGTTATGCACCTTGTGAAATGCATGGTGTCAAGGGCGGTATGGGTAACTGTCAGCTTGAAATGAAGAGAGCGGTTGAGGCTGGTTATTGGCATATGTTCCGCTTTAATCCTGCGTTAAAAGCTGAAGGTAAGAAAGCCTTTACAATAGATTCTAAAGAACCGACTGCAAACTATATTGACTTCATTAAGAGCGAAACGCGTTATGCTCGTTTAGCACAGTCCTTCCCAGAAAGAGCTGAAGAACTCTTTGCAAAAGCGGAAAAAACAGCAAAAGAAAAATACGAGTATTTAAACAAATATGCTAAGCTTTGGGATGAAGAATAATTCATATAAGTAAAATATATTCTTATTCTCATAAAAAGAGCAGTGATTTTAAATCACTGCTCTTTTTTTGTGTAACGAAAACCATTAGCTAAGCTGCTGGTTCTAAAGAGGCTTTTGCTGTTGAATAAAAATACCTCCTTTCTTACAATAAAAGCGGTTTATCCAGCCGCAAGAAGAACAACGGAGGTAATATCAAAATGAAAATTGATACAATAGTTTATCGGATACAACTGCGTATAAAGGAATGAGTTGATCCGTTTACGGGTGAGCCGGTTAAAAAGAGCAGAAAATAAGCCAACCGCTTGAGCGGCAGCTTGAGACCGCTTGCGGTTGGCAGACTATTCGGTGGGATTTCAGCCTCTCCAGTAATATGCGTTTATAGTGGGGAGCAAGCCAGTGGTTATGACTGCATTTCTTTTATTCTACAATGAACAATATAACGCAGGATTTACACATACATCCTCTTTACGTATTTCAAAGTGCAAATGCGGACCGGTGCTGTTTCCCGTATTGCCTGAAAGCGCTACAACTGTACCTTGTTCAATTTTTGTATCTTTTTTCCCAATTAGCTGGCTGCAATGTGCATAAAGCGTGGAAAATCCGTTCTGATGATCGATTATAATGGTGTTCCCGTATCCTTCCGACCAGCCGGAGAAAATAATAACGCCGCTGTCGGATGCATAAACAGGCGTTCCTTCATTAACACCTATGTCAACGCCTTTGTGGTTATTTCGTTCCCGTATGCCAAAGGCGGATGTGATTTCGCCCGTCTGTACAGGACGTATAAAGCTTCCAGTTGCAGTATTTCTGGCTTTCGTACCGACTTCTATGATTTCATTTTGGGGTTGTGCTAAATAAATTTCAGAGACGACATCCCGGGAAGCTTCCTCCATATTCCGGTATGTGATGATTGCGCTAATTTCTTTTTCCCCTTTTTTACCGGCTTGAATGGTTTTCTGTTCACCTGTAAAGAGCGCATCGTTATACTGATATATGCGTTCAGCCGGTATATACTGTGTATATACTTGCTTTTTTTGGATAATCATGGGGAGCAGAGGTTCGGGATAATCAATCCAAATTTTATCGCCAGCCTGAATAGTATCACCAGACAAATGATTGATCTTTATCAAATCAGAAGTGGGAATATTAAACTTTTGACTTAATATTTGAAGAGTTTCATTTTCTTTTACAGTATATAGGGCGTTTTCGGATGGAGTGCCGCTTAATAGTTCCGCAGCATGTTCTATAGACACAATCAAGTTTTGTTCAAAATATCCGGATCTATAGGTCAAATCGCCTTCAGGCACAATGGAAAGAATTTCGTCGCTGTTATTTTTCTGCAAGGTGTCGATAAAAATTGTAAGCGCCTGCTTGGCAGCTTCTTCATTTTCTAAAACGACCAGTACATTGCCATCTAAACAAATGGCTGTTCCATTTGCCTGCATGTTCATAGCAGATGCCGGCATTAAAATTTGCTGTTTTAGATAGGTTGAAAACTTGGTAAATATATTTTCAAAGGTCGCTGTATTCGATTTATTTTTTAGCGTTTGCTGTGTCCATACGCATACCATTGCAAATAGGCAAATAAAAAGCAATAGGATTGTTCGTTTATGTTTTAAGTGCATAAAAACGCCTCCTACCGATAGTTGTATGCAACTAACAAAAAAATATTACAAAAGTATTGCAAAAAACTTGCAATAATATAAAATCAAAGATGTGCAACCGGGAAACCAAACACGGATATCAAAAGATTTTGATAAAATATTGATTTTAACTCTGAGATATGATAGAATAAATAAGAACATTTGGAGTAAAGGATAGGAAACGGGAGTTGGTGTTATGTATGAAATACTGGCGAATATAATTAAATATTTATTTGTTACCGCAATTTATTTTTTTATGTTCAGTATCATTCGTTTGATATATTTAGATATACGCAGAAGTCGTATGGGAACGATCCGGGATGATAATCCTTACTTGAAATTATTAAATCGGCGAAATGACTTGCCTTTCCGCGTGGAAGAAAGTTACTCTATACAGGATAAGACTACGTTAGGCAGAGGTGCCGAAGCGGATATTACAATACCAGATCCATTTTTATCCGGCGTGCATATGCAGTTTATCAAGGAGGATGACAGCTGGGCCGTTTTGGATAATAACAGTACGAATGGAACAATGGTAAACGGCGATTCCATTCAAAAAGAACCCTGCGCCTTAAAAACAGGAGATCTGATTAAGGCAGGGCAGCTTAATTTTATTTTTGTAGAGCCAATAGTTGAGGAGTGACTATAAACATATGGAAAACAAATGGGATACACAGCTTTTGATTGAGGGAGACAATTTAGATGAAGATGCAATTCGTGCATACATACTCGAGCATTTTTCAGGTGACTGCTTGCTGGTAGTAGGAGATTCTTGCCTCATAAAATTGCATTTCCATACAGATTATCCATGGAAGATTTTAGAATATTGTGCAACGCTTGGAGAGATATACGATATTGTAATGGAAAATATGGATCGGCAAGCAAGAGGTTTAAAGGGATAAAAAACGCATGTTTTCATACATGCGTTTTTTCATTTTTATCTTATTCTTCAAGAAGAATATCACGGGGTTCCACAGCGGTAGAAAAAACGATTTGGGTTTGTGTATTTCCGTAGCTTTGCAGTGTTCCGATAAAGCTGTCTAATTCTTGTGTTGTTTTAAAAGCAACCTTAATAAACATCGAAAAATTTCCTGTAATACAATTGCATTCTAAAACATTCGGACAAGCTTTTATAAAGGGATAAAAGGTGGATTTTTGAGATGGCTGAAGATCCAAACTTATAAAAGCTGTTATATTGTATCCTAATTTCTGGTGGTTTAGCTTTGCTGTGTATCCTGTAATAATTTCTTCTTTCTCAAGACGTTCTATACGCGCCGCGGTTGCAGGGGATGATAAAGAAACGTCGCCGGCGAGCTTCTTTAAAGAATATCTGGCATTTTCCTGTAAAAGAGAAATGAGTTTTTTATCTATTTTATCCATATGTATCCATCCTTTCATTAAAAAATCAGACAAAGAGTGCCTTAAAAAGACTCCTTTGTCTGGTTTTACTTAATTATCTTAAGTTAATTATACCTTGCATTGCTCTTTTTGTCAAGAATAACTTTGCAGAATAAAAGTTTGAAGAAACATATTTAGTCTTTTGTTTTGACAAAAAATCACCCATGCAAATTGTTATAATAAAAACAGGTGATGAAATTGATTGTTTATATCGATATTGTAGCCATTACAAACCTGTGTTTAAATGCTTGCCTGCTTTGGAGCGTAGGGCTGATATTTCGCGAAAAAATTGTCTGGTATAAGATATTATTTGGCGCAGCTGTTGGAGCCGGATATCAGATACTTTGTATGCTTCTGGGTATACGGTATATAAGTTTATCTATTGCCGCGGCTTTCTTACAAATCCTGATTGCTTATAAAAAAAGACACTTGTTTCTAACCATTGGGTATATAAGCGCAGCATGTGTTGTAGGCGGGATTCTTTTTTTATTTCCGCAAGAAGCAAACGGGCTTATATTTATTTTTTTGGCAGCCTGTATTTTTATTATCTACATAGCGAGAATGTTTGAGGCAAAAATTAGAATGGGACGTTTGAAAAAACAAGTCGAAATAGGCGTAAAGGAAAGATATATTCGCTTGGAAGGGTATGTGGATTCGGGGAATAAATTAAAAATTGCAGTGATAAATGCACAAGCTGCGGAATATCTTTTAGGAAGAGACGCTTTGCTTTGTATGCAGGAATTGCGTGCAGGCTTTGATTATACGCTTGTGCTTTGCAGAACGGTCAGCGGTGAAGGAATGATACCGGCTTTTCGTCCGGATTATATGCGTATAGATGGCGTAGAGGTGAACTTAAAAGTGGGGGTTGCTTTTGAGTCGGTTTCGGATGAGGTATTGCTGCCGCGTGAGTTTATTTTTAAGGAGTATTGTAAAAATGTTTAAAAAATTATTGAAAAAAATCAAGTTTTTATTCATAAAAAAAGACGTTTTTTATATCGGCGGCAGTCAAACGCTTCCTGCACCGTTGAATAAGGAAGAAGAACAGTATCATTTGCAGAATATAAAAAAAGAAGAAAGCCGGCGTATTTTAATTGAACATAATTTGAGATTGGTGGTTTACATAGCTCGAAAGTTTGAAAACACAGGTGTGGGAATCGAAGATTTGATTTCTATTGGAACAATCGGTCTGATTAAAGCGATCAATACCTTTAATCCACAAAAAAACATTAAACTTGCAACTTATGCATCACGTTGCATCGAAAATGAAATTTTAATGTATTTAAGAAAAAACAGCAATACGCGGCAGGAAATATCCATCAACGAACCTTTAAATACAGATTATGACGGCAACGAATTGGTATTATCAGATATTTTGGGATCCGATGTGGATTTGATACAAAAAAGTCTGGATGATGAGGTGGATCGGCAGCTTTTGATTATTGCTATGGGAAAACTGACAAAAAGAGAACAGCAAATCGTTAAGCTTCGATATGGTTTGATGGGCGAAGAGGAAAAAACACAAAAGGAAGTGGCGGATCAGCTGGGAATTTCTCAATCTTATATCTCTCGTCTTGAAAAAAGAATTATCCTGCGCTTAAAAAAAGAAATGGATAAAATGCTGGATTAGTATAGATTTTCTTCCAACGGAAATAATAAAAGTACGCGGTTATTATGAAGGGGGAAGAAAAGTGTATATAAATAAAGTCGAGATCTGTGGTGTGAATACTGCAAAACTGCCGGTTTTATCAGCCGAGGAAAAAGAATCTCTTTTGCAAAAAATAAAAGAAGGGGATGAAACAGCGAAAACAACTTTTATCAATGGCAATTTGCGCTTGGTGCTGAGCGTAATCCAGAAATTCTGTAATAAAGGGGAACACGCCGATGATTTGTTTCAGGTAGGATGTGTTGGCTTGATTAAAGCCGTTAAAAATTTTGATACTTCAATTGGTGTGAAGTTTTCGACCTATGCGGTTCCCATGATTATCGGCGAAGTCCGCCGCTATTTAAGAGATAATAATGTAATTCGTGTATCGCGCTCCGTAAAAGATCTTGCGTATAAAGCACTACAGACAAAAGAAGAACTGATACGCGAAAAAAACGCAGAACCTACCATTGAGGAAATTGCAAAAAAAATGGATGTTTCTCCCAAAGCAGTTTCCTATGCGTTAGATGCCATTCAGGATCCGGTTTCTTTGTATGATCCTGTTTTCCATGACGGAACAGATGCTGTTTCTGTTATGGATCAGGTGAGTGATGATAAAAATTATGATGAAATATGGACGGATGATATTGTACTCCGAGAGGCAATAGAGCGGTTGCATGAACGGGAAAAAAATATTATTATGCTGCGCTTTTTTCAAGGCAAAACGCAAACAGAGGTTGCCAAAGCCATTGGTATTTCTCAGGCACAGGTTTCTCGTCTGGAAAAAAACGCAATCAATCATATGAAAAAGTTTATTTAAAAGACGGCAGAATGATATTTCTGCCGTCTTTTTTAAAAAAAACACTTGACAAAAATGTTTTACAATTGTAAAATATAAATAGAAGTTTTACAAATGTAAAATAAGGAGGGATATAAAATGTCCGAAATACCAAGACTTCCAGAGAGTGAGCTGGAAATAATGATGGTAATCTGGGAAGCAGAGGGAGCAGTCAATAGTGAATATATTCAAGGAAGGCTAAAGAAAGATTGGGCAAGAACAACGCTTTTGAATTTTTTGATTCGTTTATGTGAACGAGGGTTTTTATCTTGCGAAAAAATTGGGCGTACAAATTTTTATACACCACGCATCGGTAAAGATGCATATTTAAAAAAGGAGCACCAGAGTATTCTTAAAAAATTGCACCAGAAGTCTATTACATCGCTCATTGCGTCTTTATATCAAGTGCATGCCATTTCAGACGCAGATTTAGATGAACTCGAAAAATTTATTAAGGAGGCAAAGTGATGTATGATCAGCTTTTTGCAGTCAGCCTTTCTGCTTCTGCTGTAATCATTGTATTGCTGGGATTTATTGCTTTCTTTGACAAGGGATATGTAGTCCGGTGGCGTTATTACGCGTGGTTGATTATAGCGCTGCGCCTGCTCATTCCATTGAATATAACTTTGCCGCAGACTTCCATTACCATTCCGATTCAGCCAATGCACATGGTTATTTCTGAAAAACAGATAACAATTGCGCCGACACAAGAAATCACAGAGGAAGTGAATAAAGAGAATATTCATTCTGAAAAAGTTCTGCCGGCATTAGAGGAAGGGCCGTCTTCTATATATATTTCTCTGGAGAAAATTGTGTTTTACATATGGATTGCCGGTGTGTGCCTCTTTCTTATTTATACTTTTACGCGGTATTTCTTATTTTGGCAGCAAATCAAACCATATTTGCGCAAAACTTCGTTTGACTGCGCAAAAAATGTTGCCAAGCAGCTTGGTGTACGTAGAATGCCGAAAATATACTTTTCTTGCCGAATTTTATCTCCCATGCTGATTGGATTCTTACACCCATATATATTGCTGCCGGAGGCAGATTATGAAGAAGAAGAATTTAAGATGATTCTAACCCATGAGCTTATACACTATAAGCGAAAAGATGTATGGTATAAATTGCTTATGGTGTTTGCGAACGCACTGCATTGGTTTAATCCATTTGTATACATTATGGTTAGACAGGCAAACCGGGATTTGGAGTTTTCTTGTGATGAAATTCTTTGCAAAAATAAGGATATATTGTTTCGGAAAAAATACGCAATGTATATTTTGAATGCAATGCGGCGGGGGAAGCAGATTGTATTAACAGCCGGAATAAGCAATGAAGGAAAGTAAGTCAGAAAAAGACTCGTGCATATTTTAAGAGATAAGCATAAGCAGACCTGTGCGGTATGTTTGATATTATTGTTGTTATTGATTATGGCAATATGCTTTGGTATTGCAGTAAAATATGATAGCAGCGATTCCAGCTGTACTTTTTTGCAGCATACCAATCGAGGAGGAGGGAAAGATATATGAAAACATTTATTAAACCGCCAATCTTATCGACGGCTTTTGCCGAAAGTAAGCGGACAGAAAAGAAAAGGTTTGTACATATTTTAAGTAATACACACCGAAAAACTGGTATGTGGCTGTTGGTAGTTTTAATTTTGGCGATTGTGTTATC
>CALXJH010000108.1 GCA_944388555.1 uncultured Clostridia bacterium | reverse complement strand
CAATGCTCGGTCTCTTCCGCGGTGATGTTATTTATCCTGCGGTAATGTTAGCGGGTGGCTTGGGATTGTGCCGAAGTGAAGCCTTGGGTGCTCGGTGGTCAAGAGTCGATTGGGATAAGCGCACCATCCTGCTCGACACCAAGGTTATCGAGTACAAGGAAAACGGCAAGGTCATCGTAGAACCCTTAGAGGAAATGAAAAATAAATCAAGCCGCCGAACGCTTCCTCTGCCGGACCCCGTCTACGAAATGCTGTGCGAGGAACGGGAGAAGCAAGACCTGTACCGCAGAATGTTCAAAGGCAGCTATAACCGCAAATTCGATGATTATATATGCGTCGATCAGCTCGGCGAACTGTTAAGACCGAACAGAGTTACCCAACGCTTCTCCGACCTCATCGAGCGGTATGACCTGCGAAAGATACGCTTCCACGACCTACGCCACACCTTCGCAAGCATCCTCATCAATCAGGACGTGCCTCTGCTGAACGTGTCTGCCTTCCTTGGTCACTCCGACCTTGCGACAACGGCAAATATTTATGCCCACCTTGATAAGTCCAAGAAACAGGAAAGCGCTGATATCATCAGCAATATCTTTAATAAAGCAAAGGAATGATGCACCTCGGACTGAGGTGCATTTTTGCTAACCGAAAGGATGATTTAATATATGGCTGAAAAGAAATATATGAGCGGAGGTCAGCTCCGTCAATACCTGCACATCTCCACACGGAAGATGAAATATCTGATGGATCATAATTATATCCCGCACGAAAATACCGGACACGCAACCCATAAGTACCGAGTGCTGATAGAGGATGCGGAAATATTCAAAATCCGTATGGATACCGAAGTGGGCTTCCTATCCGAGCTGAACGGTCTGTTCTCAAACCGAACCGAATGGCATCCGCGCCCGATGTTCGAAGCCACCGAAGAAAACTGCGAAGCCTTCAGACTATGGTTGGAGGTGCTGTGGGCAGAGTTACCCGAAGCTCTGCCCACGCAGACGGCGGCGGAACTTGTCGGACATAACCCACAGCGCATACATGAACTGATCAGAGAACAAACCTTGCACGGTATAAAAATCGGCAGCACCCAATACTGTGTGAAGGAAGAATTTATATGCTATATGGCATCACCGCAAAAACTATCCAACCCACGCACCGAACGATATAAAGAACTCATCCGAGAATTTAAATACATACAACGCAGAGAGCGTGAAAACGAACAACGCCGATGCAAAAGAAGAATGAAAAGAGGTGAAAAAATTGATTAAGAAGAAAGTTCTGACACAAGAACAGATAGATGAAAAGCTTGATTATCTTCGCAAGCAGCGTGACGGTCTCGTCATAGGTGAATACAGAAATTATTTATATAAACTGTATATGTACCTCAAAGAGCGTTGTGCCGAAACCAAGGACGGCAGTTGCAACCCATACCCGTGGCAAATGCTCGTCGCCCTTGGCAGAGATGACCTACACAAATCCTACCTTGGATACACCTACTGTGACGACCTCGAAGCACTTGGGTATATCAAGATGCAAGGATACGGCAAGGATAAAAAGATTTTTATAATAAAAGATATCGATTTTTAATCCTTTGCCGTAACAGAATGCCCCGCCGATTTTTCGGCGGGGCAGCTATTTTTATTGTAATGGTTTGGCATTATTTTTCTATTATTAAAGATTTCATATCATCAAAAATACCGCGAACATCAAATTTAATAGAACGAATAAGGCGACTTGAAGCGGTGTGTAACCTCAAATCTAAAATCACCCCATTATCAAAAGTCATAGCTATATGACTTCTATCAGTTTGTCTGATTATAACAGTATTTGGCTTAGGCATATTAATAAAATCTTGTATTGTAATACAATCTTTTCGATCAATGATTTTATAGAAATCATATGTTCCAACTAAAAAGTCAAACATATGCTTTACTGATTGTGATGATGAAGTCTTTTTGGATAAATAATTTGAAATAAATGTACAAAAAGGATTGTAAAGATTATCATTGATAAAATCAGCATTTATAGCCGTAAGATCTCTAAACAATGTGGCAGTGGGGTTGGCTTTTTCTGCCTGTTTGAAAAAATCATCCCAGATTCTGTCGTGAATTGTTTCGTAATTATCGTCGGACTCTAAACCCACCCAACTTGGTACACGAGTTAATCTTGGATGTTTCAAGGCGTCATGATTATGTTTTAAAGATATATTTATTTTTTCAACTTCGGACATAATACGGATATCTGTAACATCACCTTCAACACCAGCCCTATCCGGTAACCTATCAAGAGTATATTTTTCTTGAGGGTCAATTTTCTTAACTAACCAATTGTTACAAATTAATTCCGCAGATTTAATGTAAGCATTTTTTGTATCGCAATCAAGATCATAAAAATGTTCCATATCCCTTTGTTGTTCTAATTCAGCTCTGTCTGTCAATTCAATGTTTGAAAATGTATATATAATTTGATTACAAAGCGCAAATTCATAGGCTCTTCCCATATCATTTGAACGTGGCATAATTATCCTCCTTATATTTTATAGGATAATTATATCACAAACATTTCTCTTTGTCTATGAAAACACCCGATTGCTTTTAAGTAATCGGGTGTTAAAAATTATATTATTTTTCTAAAGCCTGTTTGATATTTAGCGCAATCTGATAGGAGAGAAACACAGGAACTGCATTTCCGATCATCTTATAGCCGTCATTTACATCATTATAAATAAATTCAAAATCATCGGGGAATCCCTGCAGTCTTGCACATTCTCTTACGGTAAGACGTCTGTATAAATCTTCTTTGCCAGGGACAAAAATACGTTTATTCTTTTCAATAAAAAGCATCTTAGGAGCTTGTGGGTGAAGTTGACATTGTCGACCAGAAGCTTGTACGGTAAATCCTGGTTCATCCCAATCACGAACACGATTTCTACTCATAAAAATTGTTGAAAAAGCTCCTATAAAATACTCATGGTTTGGAAACTTAACATTTGGATTCTTTTTATTCTTTTCAAGGGCAGGTACAGCTGTATCTTTTAAATCCCAGATGGCGTCGCGCAAAGTTTTTTTACTTCTTATGTTGAGAGTAGTTGGTTTTGGAAAGTCGAACTTTATGTCTAAGTCTTTTCTAAATCCAATATAAAATACTCTTTTTCTGTCTTGTGGCACACCATAATCTGATGCATTTAAATGATATAAATAAACATTATATCCGCATTCGTCGAATAATCTTAAAAAATTCTTTACCGCATCAGAATGTCTATTAGCAAGCATGCCGATTACATTTTCGGCAAGAAAGAATTTTGGTTGAACATGGCGAAGGATGCGGATATAGTCATAAAACAATTGACCACGCGAGTCATCGATTCCTCGTTGCGAACCAGCTTCACTCCAACTTTGGCATGGGGGACCACCAATGATTCCGTCAATATCTTTTGGAAAATCTTCTTCGGTGATATTCCTAATATCTCCTTTAATTAATTTGCTCTTATGATTTTTTTCATAAGTAGCCCAAATAGTAGGGTCAAATTCGTTGGCTAAAACTATATCAAATCCAGCTTGTTCAAATCCTAAATCAAGACCACCGGCACCGGCAAAAAGACTTATTATTTTCACGTAGATCTGTCTCCTTTCAAGGTTTGTGGTATGTTACCATAGAAACGCCCAAATTGCAAGTAGTAATTCGAATTTAATTTTTCTTTACAACTTTTGCTTTTCTGGGGATAATTATGTTGTATTCATCTCGCAACTCATCTAATATTTTGTTGTGGTTTAATCTGTTTGGTTCAATTTCTACAAAACTTCCTAATTTAAATAAATCCTGCGCATTTGATATTGTGGTTGGAGCATCTAATTTCTTGTATGGCTTAAACTTAGAATAAACACATTTTCCTCGATCGCTTCCACTTGTAATTGGATTGACCGGTCTGTGTGCCACCATAAAGTTTTGAGTTGCTTTTTCTATACCATCAATAGTGATGCTTGCCAAATTATCTATAAGATCATCTATGTCTTTTGGAACTTTGTTGGATATATATAGACAGTTGGCACAAGAATCACCTTTGCCCTTACCTTTGACAATGGTAATAATATCTTCTTTAGAAAAAATATCTGTAAAATTCTGTCCAGTCAACCCTGGTCGCTTTCCGAAGCAAATACTTACCCCAACAAATGGTGCTGTTGCGGTTTTTGCCCATTTATTTGCAAAAGCAACAGAAGCGGCGGTCATTTTCTTAAATGCATTTAAACCGAACTCATCAAGAAATCTAATATGTCCATACCAATTTCCATAGAAATCTGCGTTCGATAATTTAACTGATATTTTTATTGGCTTAGATTTTTTTAAATATATTATAACATCGGTTTTATTATCTTTACTTTTACTACCTATTCCTTCAACCTGTATAATTATATCTCCAGGATTTACACCTTCGTTGACGAGCCAGTCCGGTAACATATCAGGAAGACGACTTCCAATATAGTTTGAAACAACATTCACAATATCTGATTCAAATTTATCTGATTTAACCGACATCGACTAAACTCCTTAAATGTATTAAAAAAGCAAGAGCTACAAATCAGCCATTATTGGGGCTGATTTGTAACTGTTGCTCATTTGGCGGAGACGGCGAGATTCGAACTCGCGGGGGATTGCTCCCTAACTGATTTCGAGTCAGCCCCGTTATGACCACTTCGATACGTCTCCGTGTATGTTAAACTCCCGAAGGAGTATTAACGCAAATATTCAGTTGTATTAGAATTCTCGTTAGAACTATATGTGATACGGTGATCGGCAGATTCCCGAAAACCGCACGGTTAAAGGGTTTTCGGAAGATTGACTTCCGTTTGGCGAAGAAGATTTCGAGTCAGGCCCGTTATGACCACTTCGATACCGCTCCCTATATGCTCAACCGCTGTTTTTCCTCGCTTTTTTTCGATGAAAAAGGGCTTTGGAAAGAACTGACGGAAA
>CALXJH010000107.1 GCA_944388555.1 uncultured Clostridia bacterium | reverse complement strand
AATCAGCGCGATGACTGCCACGAATCCATATACAAACAATGAAAACGCCCAATAGGTGCTTTTTGTTTCGGCATTGCTGAACCGTCGGTCAGAAAATTCAAAACCTTCTCCGGCTAAACTTCTAATTTGATTCACGCTTTCATCCGTTACATCTTTTGTAAACTGTACATCTATGACCGCATAATCCTTTTGTCCTGTCAACCTCTCAAAGGTTTCTTCAGAAGCAATAACCGTCGGTATTTCGGTCGTCTCAAAGGGACTGGTCGATAGAACACAGGCAACCTCTACTGTGCCTTGTTCACACTCTATTTTATCTCCGACAGCAAGCGTATTGCTTTTGTCAAAAACCGTAACTACATAATTGCTGTCACCATATACTTTTGATAAATCTCCGTCTAATATGTCCTTTTTTGCCCATTCAAACTGCTTTTCATCATAAGAAATCAGATCAATGCTTCCTCTTGTATCCTGCACCGCTGCGGGAATATTCTGATACATTATGCCAAACACGTTTTTTACTCCGGTAATTTTGCCGATTTCACCAACAAAATCACGGCTTACACAGCAGGAACGGTCAGCACTCAAAATTGAAAAATCCGGTGCATAGGGCCTTAGCGGATTTAGCGCATAATGTACCCAGTCCACTACAATCGAAAAGCTTAAAAACAGTATGATGCTTAATGCAAAGGAGCCCGTCATAAGAAAAAGGTTTTTCTTTGCTGACACAGCATGATGTATACCGAGCGCTGTATCAATTTTAGTAAATCTTGTGTTTGCCGCATGCCGTACCCGTTTCCTATTTTCTTCGCTGCCTGATACCGCAGCAACCGGTGAAACTTTAGCCGCACGTTTTGCAGGTGACTGTGCGGCAATCAATACGGTTAAAATTCCTACAATGATTCCGCATACAATTCCTATAACGCTTACTCCGAAAACCGGTATATAGGAAAACTCACTGCTCACAACGCGCAGTATGCCGCATAGCCCCCATGTAATCACAATTCCAAGTATAACACCGACAGGTATTGATGTCTTACACCAGTTTAATGCCTCAAGCCTTACAAACCTTTTAATCTGCGCTTTGCTTGCGCCCGTACACCTAAGCATACCGAAAAATCTTGAGCGTTCTGCCACGTTGGTATTGATACTGCCTGCAATCATAAATACGCCGGCTGTCAGTATCAGAACAAACAGAACTGCCGCCACAAGATACAAGCCCAGGACATACGGATTGTCACTGTAACCAAGTAAACCTAAAATCGCAGTGTTCTGCCCTACCTGTTCATCTGTTAAATCATATTGCTCCTTAATCTGTGAAACTGCTTTCCTAATATCTGTGTTATCTGAAAAGAGGATATAGGTGACATATTCTGCGCTGTCTGATGTCTGCTCCCTTGTTATTTCATCAAATGCCTCCATATTGACAAACGCAACCACCGAGTCATACTGCATAACCTTGGATACATCATCATTAAAGCCTGTAACTGTATAGACCTTATTGCCTTTCGGCATATTTAATGTGATTTCATCCCCAATACCGATTCCAAAATAGGTTTTGGCATTTGCGGTCAGCACTGTTTCATGACTATTTTTCGGATAACGCCCCTCGGTGAACCCACCGATAATTTCGGTAATATTGGAATCCGCGCCGCAGATTGCCGTTCTTTTACCGTTAATATAGTAATCCTCATTAATTTTATAATTGATCGTATTATAATGAGAAGATAATTCTATATCATCCCTCGTAAGGATTTCCTGCACGGTTTCTTCCGGCACACCATTTAGCATAATATGCCAGTTGCCCTGCTTTTGCTTTGAACGCTCCATCTCCATCCTTACCGCCATGTCTGCCATAGAAAAAACAGCGGTTACCAGAAAGACCGCGATAATGATACACAGCAGCGTCATGCGGTTTTGACGCTTATGGATTTTGGCGGAAATCGGGATCAGGCTTAAATAACTTCTCATTCCCGGCACCTCCCGAAATCGGTAAGCACTCCGTCTGAAATCTGCAATACACGGTCGGCAGTCTGCGCAATCGATCGGTTATGCGTAATCATGATAATTGTCTGCTCATACTTCTTTGAAGCTTCCTTTAACAGCGTAATTACCTCACTGCTGTTTTGCGTATCAAGGTTTCCGGTCGGCTCGTCAGCAAGTATCAGTGTGGGATGTGTCATCAGTGCGCGCCCTATGGCGACTCTTTGCTGCTGCCCTCCGCTTAACTGGTTTGGTAAATGGTTACGGCGTTCTCTTAAATTTAAAACCGCCAGCAGTTCTTCAAGATAATTTGTATCGGGTTTCTTATAATCCAAAAGGACAGGAAATATAATATTTTGTTCTACCGTCAGCTCAGGGATTAGATTAAACGCCTGAAAAACAAAACCAATATTTCTGCGCCGGAAAATCGTCAGCTTGCTGTCTTTCATGGTAAAAATATCTTTTCCGTCAATCAAAACTTTGCCGGATGTAGGGGTATCCAGCGCCCCAATCATGTTTAAAAGCGTAGATTTTCCGCTTCCCGATTCTCCGACCACAGCGACAAACTCGCCTTTGGGGACGGAAAAGCTGACGTCTTTTAATGCTTTTACAGCCGTTTCACCGCTGCCATAGGTTTTATACAGTGATTTTACTTCCAATAAATTCATAACTTCATGATTCCTTTCTCTATGATACCTATACAATATCACACAAACCCTACAGCAAGATGAATTTTAACCTACAATTTTGTAGGAATCAAAAAATTTATTGTGAAAACGGTTTCTATGCCGAGCTTACTGTCTACCTCAATTGTTCCGTTATGCGCTTCAATAATCAGTTTTGCAAGAGGTAGCCCCAAACCGATTCCTTGCGCATCCTGAGAAAAACGGCTCCTGTAAAAACGCTTGAAAATATGCGGCAAATCTTCAGGATGGATTCCGCTGCCATTGTCTTTAATTGCAATCTGTACGACAGACGCAAACTGTTTCCATTCAATGCGGATCATGTTACCTTTCTCTGTATGGTCAAGGGCGTTTTTCACGATATTGTCAACTGCCTCCAGAATCCAGTCACGGTCACATGGCAAAACTACAGAATCATCACCCTTTAATATAATGTCCTTTTCTTCCTGCCTGGCACGAAAATCAAAATGTTTTTTAACTTGCAGCATCATATCCGCTACATTTTCTGTTGTTTTATCCAGAACAATCGTTTTTGCGTCGAATTTAGTTACCTTTAGAAGATTTTTTACCAATGTTTCGATTCTATCAAGCTCCTGCTCTGTCCGATTGGTAAGCTCTTTTATCTCCGCCTGATCGTTTGATTCGTTCTGCAAAAGACCGTTGTATATATTAAGCGCCGTCAGCGGCGTTTTTAACTGATGCGATATATCGGATATCGTATCTTTCAAAAACTGTTTCGATAAATGCTCATTTTCAGCGTGCGCGTTCAATATGGCAGCCCAAGAATTTATCTCATGAAACAGCTTATACAGCGCCCCTTCTTTTTCGCATTCAATACGGATATCAGTCTCTCCTGCTGTAAATGCCTTGATCTTCTCTGCCGCATTTTCGATGATTTTATTCTGTACCTTGAAATAAAAGAGCCATATGCCTAAGAATACGAGTGCCATACACAATGCGGATATGAAAATATATACCGCAGCATTCGGCAGTTTAAAATACAAAAACAAAGCAGATATGATAACAAAAAGTGCAGCAAACCCAAGCATTACACAAAAACAGATTTTATTTT
>CALXJH010000106.1 GCA_944388555.1 uncultured Clostridia bacterium | reverse complement strand
AAAAAAGGCATTGCAGTTAAAGCAATACCTTTTATAGCTCAATATCATAACTCTTGTATTTTATTGGTGCTGCAAAACAGCGTAAACTATGGGCTTTTTTCCTACTTGTAAGTTTCCGTTTCGCTTCCTCAAACCTCTGCAAAAGATATGCTTTAAAATCCTCATCAATATAAGGAAACTCGGCACGGATATAGACCCGTTTAATATTGGGATATTTTTCTTTCAAGCCGCTGACTGTTTTGTGACACAAATCATCAAACCTGCTTTTACTGCCGAAAAAGAAAGTAGTAACATTTTCATGTACGATTAAATTCTCTATAATTGCCGTTAATCTGTTTTTCAATTCGTCCGTAATATTTATCTTTCTGTGCCCGATAAAACAACATTTTTTATGTTTCATATCCAATCACTCCAACATATAACTTTTAATCTGTTACTAAAACAAATTATACAATATATAAAGATGCATAACAATACATTTAAGCTGTAGTGAAGCGTATTTTATCCAATTATATACCTTATAATATTGTATAGAGGTGAAGTACAATGGAAGAAAAAGATATCGCATTGCGTTTGGCACAGTTAAGAACTAAGAAAAATGTTTCTGCTCGTGAAATGAGTTTAGCAATTGGACAAAATCCAAATTATATCAACCATATTGAAACCAATCAGGGTATGCCCTCTCTGTCGGGTATTATTTACATTTGTGAATATTTAGGCATTAGTTTAAGTGAGTTCTTTGATTTCGATGTTCAAAACCCTGCCAAACTTCACAGTATAAATGAACTTTTAAAGAAACTTGATGACGATCAGCTTATGATAATAGAGAATTTAATAAAAGAACTTATTAAATAAAGCGTTTCAAACTATGATTTTGGAGTAATTTTGTGGCTATAAATATGTTTCTATAAGAATTGAAAAAGAAATACTGCAAAAAGTTGCTTATGTTATCCATTATGAAAGGTACATTGTAAACAGCCATGAGCTGATTCTGATCATAGAAAATATGAAAGCTTTTGAAGATACAAACGGACAGACGGAAAGTTCTATTGATCCCGATGTGCATGTAAAAGCACCCGCAAAAATAGAAAAGAAACAATCAATGATATGCAAAAGCCTGTTATAAACGCACAATAAAAAAAGCCCTCCTGTGGTAGAATCAAAGAAACTACCACACCGGCTCTTTTGTTTTTGACTGTCAGAGAGCGTTTGAATGGATGCGTGTACAGATAAAAACATAAGAAAAAGAGATAAAACCATTTATGGCCTTTATCTCTTTTTTAAGTCTTTACAATGCCTTTGTAACGATATTCTTAAAATTACTTCTTTATTGGACTGGGGCATTTAAACAGTCCTCTTTTTTATCATTTTAGCAGTTTTGTAACTTTTGTAAAAATTCCCATGTCTGTGGTAAATGCAGGAATGCTTCATGGTTATGTTCTAATGCGGGGACTAACATTTTTTCGTGCTTTGGTGCACACAAAACAGTCTTTTCCCAAGCTTTTAAGGGGAAAAATTCATCTTGGTCACTGTTAATAAATAGTATCGGCATAGGTGCATTTTTTAAATGCAGCTCCGGCTGAAAAGGAAGCGAGTGCCGCATCATTGTACAGTAATTATCTCTTAAACAACTTTGTGGTGTATCTAAAAATCCGCATCCGTAAACAGCTATAATACCATTATAGCGAATGTCTATATCGCTGAGTACTTCTACAGTAATGCCGCCCCATGACACGCCTGCAAGCGAAATACATGCTGCGTTTACTTTTGGGCAGGCAGCTAATATATTCCGAGCCAAAATACAGTTTGACAATACACGGTAGAACCATTGATTGTTATAATTTAAGTCGCTTTCTTCCCAATAAAGACCGTCTAACGCCATACCGCCCGGCACTTTTTTTCTGGCTTTGACATCCTGTTTATATGCCATCCATTCAGAAGGAGAAGAACCGAAATTATCCATACAGATAACCGCGTATCCTTGATTGGTAAAAAGGTCTGCTATATGTTCAAAAGCAGTACCTGCACCGCCGTGTACATAGACAATTCCGGGATACCCGTTTTCAGGCTGCGGTGTGTCGGGAAATTTTATGAAAGCAAAGGCGTTTGTATTATCTATACTTTCATACAGAAAGCCGTTTTCATATATTTTAGTTTCGGGAACTGTATCAAACAGGGCTTTTAATTTTTCCATAGTGTTTCCTTCCGTTTTTTCTTCCGGTGTACAGTATTTGCGCAAACAACAGAAATTTTAGAGAAGCATTTTTCTAAGTTCTTCGCCTGTTTTTGCGCTGAGCAATGCAGGCGCTACGTCAAATACCGTTTTGCAGCCGTTTTGACCGGCTTGATTCATGCGGAACGCAGCCCGCGCGTATGCCACAAGCACAGAGGCAGTAAATTCCGGATTGGAATCTAATTTAAGACTATATTCAATAATATGATTGTGTTCTGTATGTTCACCTGTTTTCCCGCTTCGGATAACAAATCCACCATGCGGAATGCCGCTGTGTTTTTCATCCAGTTCTGCTTGTGTGATGAAGTGCACCGTAGTATCGTAATCAGCAAAATAGTTTGGCATATTTTTAATATCCTGTTCAATCTGTGTTAAGTCTGCTCCTTCTTCCGGAACGACAAAACATTCACGTGTATGCTTCTGCCGCGTGGTTAGATCAGGGTTTGCGCCGCTGCGTACAGCCTCGAGTGCGCTTTCAACCGGGATTGTATATTGTTTGCCGTCTTTTACGCCTTTGACACGCCGTATAGCGTCTGAAGGACCCTGCCTGACACCTTTCCCCCAGAACGTATAGTCTTGTCCCTGCGTAAGGATTGCGTTTGCATATAGCCGGTTTAAAGAGAACATCCCCGGATCCCAGCCGACAGAAATAATCGCTGTTTTCCCGCCGGCAGATGCTTTTTTATCTACAGCGGCAAAATGAGCGGGAATATTGGCATGTGTATCAAAGCTGTCTATTACGTTAAAGTATTCAGCGAGAGCGGGGGTTTGCTCAGGCAAATCCGTAGCGCTGCCGCCGCATAAAATCATGACGTCAATCTGATCTTTCATTTCAATGGCTTTTTCTGCCGGATATACCGGTACATTGCCGGATAAAATGTTTACTGTTTCGGGATTTCTCCGTGTAAACACAGCTACCAAGTCTAAATCCGGATTTTGCCGAACGGCGCATTCAACACCGCGGCCTAAATTTCCATAACCATAAATACCAATTTTAATTTGCATAAATATTGACTCCTTCCATTTTGTAAAATATAAAACCCTACTTGAATTTTCGGATGGTTTTCTGAAAAGAAGCTAAAACATCCTTCGGTGCTAAGATTTGCATTTCACCTTCAAACATAAATATCCAGCTAAAAAACGTGGGGCTGATGGTTACGTTTGCCTTAAAAGTAAAATGTGTTTCGTTATAAGGTACAGCTGAAATTTGATCACCGAATTTGTCTATAACGGCGTTTATCAAATGGTTGCTGCATAATAAGGTTACTGTCTTAGACTCTCCTGTAAACATGTTAAATTGTGTTTTGGTATAATCTCCAATATCAAAATTTTTTCCAGCGGTTTCCGATAAACGGAGTGCATCTTCTTGCAAAATACGGATGTTTTCCATTCGGTCCACACGAAAGTTTGTTATTTTCTGGCGTTGTTCATAAAAAGAAACTACATAGTAATTCTCTTCTGAAACTATTAAAGCATAAGGTGTTGCCGTATACTCATGTCCGTCTCTTTTAAATAGTTTTTGTTTATCTGGTGTATAGGTAAAATACTGAAAAGCAATTTTCTTTTTTCTGTTGATTGCCTCATGAAGGGTGTCAATATTATAATAAATTTTTTCATTTAAGCTCTTGACACGATTGGTAATATACACCTGCCGCTGTAGAGACATTGCTAAATTGCGGCTGGTTAAGCCTTCAATTTTTTTAATGAGTTGTGCGCACTTCTTTTCAGTGATAAAACGGTTGGCTTGTACGCAATCTACCAAAAGTTTAAGCTCTGCAAGCTCAAATGTACGGCTGCCGATATAATATCCATTTTTTCCAGAAGTGAGAATATCCGCGCCAAAGCAGCGCAAGTTTTCTAAATCTGCGTAAATGGATTTCCTCTCAGCCGAAATACCGTTTTCCGCTAAGTAGGAGATGATTTCACGAATGCTGACCGGATGCTGCTCGTCTGATTGTTCGTTCAGCAATTTATAGATATATAATAGCTTAAGTTTTTGCTGGGATTGTTTTGCCATGTAAGCATGCACCTCCCATTTTGCAGTTTTATTAAATACAGTTTGTTCTGTGGTATAACAGAATCGTTTCTGTGCTTTTATAGGCATAAACACCGGTGGTGGTTTTAATATGAATTATTCACAAGCAAAATTTGGTGTCTGTATCTCGTTCAGGCAAACAGTTGTTTGCTGTCTAAATATAATGTAAAAGGACCATCATTGATCAGCTCAATTTGCATATCTGCACCAAACTTTCCGGTAGCAACTTTAAAGAATAGCGGCTGGCAATAAGAAACCATATAATCATAAAGTGTGTTTGCCCATACAGGATCTGCTGCGTTTATGAAGCTGGGACGATTGCCTTTTTTACATTCTGCGTACAAGGTGAATTGTGAAACAAGCAGGACTTGTCCGTTTACTGCGGCTGCATTTAAATTGGTCTTACCGTCAGCATCTTCAAAAATACGCAGGTTTTTAATTTTTTCAAGCATTCTTTCCGCAATTTGTTTGGTATCTGTTTGCTCAATGCCAACCAGCAATACGTAGCCTCTATCTATTTCACCTATAACATGATCGTCTGCAAAACATCTTGCGTTTCGGACGCGCTGTAAAATAATACGCATAGCAAATACGCTCCCTTGTTGTACAAATGAATAAAAGCGGCGTAACAAGCGCCGCTTTACAGGTTAAATACTTGTTTGAATGGCTTTTCCAGTTTCAGCGGATTCAAAGGATGCTTCCATAACTTGTATAACGCGGAGAACTTGTTCTGGCGTTATGGTTAATTCGCTTTCGCCGTCTAATTTTGCAACCAGAGGATTATACACGGAAGTTAAATCATCTACCACGTCTTCTGGCGCAGTAATGGGGATGGTTTCTACCGTACTTTCATCTCTTGGTGCCATTGTTTTGGACGGACCGGCTTTGGTCGTTACAATGTCAACGCCCCATTGATTCTGCTGCGTGATTGGTTTGACAATTTTTCCGACAGCATCCCAGTCATCAATCTGCAGGGTCCCTTCTGTTCCCAAAACATACCATCTCGGATGACGTATATAATTGTTGGTGGAAACTTCAATATGTGCAGTCAGACCGCTTTCAAAAGTTAAGGTTAAGCGGAAATTATCGTCCACTTCGGGGTAGTGAATGCTATACATTTTACAGAAAACATTGGTCACTTTTTCGGGAATCATATACATGATCTGGTCAATTAAATGTACACCCCAGTCCAGCATCATTCCGCCGCCTTTTTCTTTTTCACATCTCCAGCCCGCTGGCAAGCCACGAGAACCTTCTACGCGTGATTCAATGACATAAACGTCTCCTAATAATCCTTGTTCCACACAGCGTTTCATGGCTATAAAATCTTTATTTACACGGCGGTTTTGGTCAACCGTAAAAACCATACCTGTCTGTTTTGCAACCGCAATAATGTCTTCTAAATCGGAAGCGGTCATGGTTGCAGGCTTTTCGCAAAGCACATGCTTGCCGTGCTGGAGTGCTTCAATACATAACGATTTGTGACATTCATTGGTTGTTGCTACCAGCACAATATCAATTTCCGGGTCGTTGAGCAGTTCTTCTTTAGAAGCATATGCCTTGTAACCTTTTTCTGCGGCAGCCTTGTTGCGTTCCGGGTTTATATCATAAACACCTTTTACGTCTACGCGATCATATTTATTTAACACTTTATCGATATGTATACCTGCCATACCGCCATAGCCAAAGCTTGCTAATTTATATACTTTTTTCATCATTAAACACCACTTTTATATAAGATTTAATACGCAACTATTTTACTATGAAAAAAAGGGAATGTCAATACAATAAATTCATTTTTTACTTAAGAAAAGTTAGTTTAAAGCATAAAAAAAATATGCACATTTAAAAACATATGTTTTAAATGTGCATAGCATGGTTTCTTAGTAATAAATAATTGTTAAATTTTATTCTGCTGTAGCGTCAGATGCAGAGGCATCGGAGGCTTGCGTGTCTTGCGTCTGAGACTGTGTTTGTGTCTGGCTTTGTGCAGCTGCCGCAGCTTCTTGTTCAGCTGCAATCTGGTCTGCTAAAGAACGAACTGCACGTTCGTTTTTCTTAACCGGATATTCTGCAGCCCATTCATCAACAAGATCTTCAAAAGCAAGGCTTTCAAGTGCAGAAATAATAATGTCTTTATTATCCTCAAACAACTGTGGAGTTTCGTTTATATCCAGACGTTTGATAATGTGATATCCGTAACTTGTTTTAACCGGTTCTGATACTTGACCGATTTCTAAGTTGGCGGTGGCATTTTCAAATTCATCAACCATGATGGAAACGCCCATATTTGCAAGCATGGAAACGGTTTCCTCGTCTGTTTTTTTCATTTCGGAAGCATTTAAGAAAATATAACCGTCGGGCGCTGTTTCAGCACCTGGATCTGCTGACAAGGAAAGAAAATCTTCAAATGGCTCGCCGTTCTTAATTTTATTGTAAACTTCTGTAACCTGTGCCAGAAGCGTTGCGTCATCTATGGGGTTGCCTTCTTCATCGGTGTTTGAGAACAGAATGTGTTTTGCGCGTAAAAAGTTTTGGTCATAATATGCTTTTGCTTCCTCTTCTGTTACTGTCTTCATCAAGCCTAATTCTTGGGCTTTGCTCTGGAAGTTTGTTACAACTTTAGACATTTCGCCAATCTTCTGATATTGTTCTTTTGTTAAGCCATATTGCTGCAGCATGGAAACAAGCTGTGTTTCGCCGCCATAATATTCAGCCATTTGTGAAAGTTCATCTGCTACGGCTTGTTTATCTTCTTCTGTTAAAACAATACCGTTATCCGCAGCTTTTTGCAGCATGGCTTTATATTCGCCCATGTAGTCAATGGCTTCATCTACTGTAGGATAACCTACTGCCATTAAATAATTGATTTCGTATGCATAAATTTCCTGATCTCCTACCGTCGCAATAACCGTTTCGTCGGTAATTTGAATATCCCGAGCAAATCCAAAGTAGTAAATACTTGCTGCAAGTATTATAACAAGGATTGCAATGGGGAGAATGATTGTAACCAGTTTTTTTCTTGTCATAGTTTTTCTCCTTTTTCTTTTTTTATGCGGAATAATTGTATCGCTGCACAGGTTATGTTGATCCAAGGAAACGATATAAAAATTCACTGATAGTAAATATTATAGTATATTTTTTGTGTTTAGTCAAGAAAATAAATGTGAAACTTTTTTCACATTTGAAATAGCTGCGCAATTTTAAGTGCGCTTTGTTCCAAAGAGCAGTTATCAGTATCTATGCAATGATCTGCGTATTTTTCATAAAGTGCACAGCGTTCAGCGTAGATTTCAGGAATTGTGGAAGCATGTAAAGATACAACGCCTCTTTTATGCAGATTCTGCACTCTGTTTTGTATTTCATCCAGCGATACACGAATATAAACAACGGTGCTGATTTGTTTTAGGTATTGCATGGTTTTTTCTCTGTAAACGACGCTGCCGCCTGTTGCGATTACCGTATGGTCAAACATATGATTTAAAATAACGTTCATTTCGGTATCCAGAAAATGCTGCGTGCCCTGTGCTTCTATTAGCTCATATAACTTTTTATTATATTTTCTTTGAATCAAAAGATCTGTATCTGTAAAATTTAAATTTAACAATTTAGAAAGTACTACGCCAACTGTGCTTTTCCCTGCACCAGGCATACCGATGAGTGTAATGTTCATATTATAGCTCCTTTTACTAATATCAAAATGCACATTTCTTTTATTATAGCGCCGCAAAAAACAAATGTCAATAGGGGAAACAAGGCTAAATTTTTCTTGCAAAAGTTGAAAAAAAGGTATATAATGGTAATAAATTATTTGTTAGGAGGTGAGTATATGGCAGTAAAAGCGGTTGAACAGATAAAAAAAGCGGAGCAAGAGGCAAATGCGATTATTGAGTCTGCACAAAATGATGCAAAGGGACTCTTGCAAAAGGCAAAACAAGATGGGGAAGCTTATTTAAATAAAATTTGCGCAGAGGCACAAGCAGAAGCAAAAAGCATAACCAGCTATGCGCAAGCAGAAGCAAAAAATATTGCTCTGAAGGCAACCGGATCTGCCAGTGAGACGCTTTCAGATCTTAAAAAAGAAACAGAGAAAAAGCAAAAAGATGTAATGAATCAAATCGTGGACATGTTGTTTTAAAATGAATGTATTTATTTAAAGAGAGGAGTGTTATTTTATATGATAGCCAAAATGAAAAAAATAATGGTTATCGGTATAAAAAGCCAGCGAAAGTCAGTTATGGAACTTTTGCAGCAATCCTCTATGGTGGAATTTTCGGAAGTCGAATCGTCAGAGCAAGCCTTGGAAACAATTGATGTGTCCGAACGTATTATGCAATTTGACCGCTATTTGTCAGCAACCAAGCTGGCATTAGATATTTTAGAGGAATATGCACCTGCAAAAACAGGTATGGTTTCGGTGCGGAAAGCGGCACCCATGGCGGCTTATTCTATGGTACAGGATGAAGCAAAAAAAATGGGAGATATTGTTTTCGGGATTGCGACTGCGCAGAAAAAAGTACAGGAAGCAAGTACAGAGATAGGAAGAATACGTGGAAAAATTGCATCTATCTTGCCATGGGCAAACTTGGATGTTGCTATGAATTTTGGCGGAACAGAAAAAACCATTTCTACCCTTGCTTTTTTGCCGTTTGAGGCTGATTACGAACAAATCGGCGCTCTTCTTGGCGATCGCAAAGAAAAAATATATTTTGAGATTATAAACGGGGACAAGAACGCAACACGGATATTTTTCCTGTATTTGCGGCAAGATCAAGATGAAGCGGAAAAGGCAATTCGGGAAGCCGGGTGCGTGCCGCCGTCATTTCCGCTGTCTCACCTGACTCCGAATCGAAAAATAGAGAGATTAGAAGAAGAAATTTCCAATTTGACGCAAACAATAGCTGCGCAGGAAAAATTTATTGCAGATTGTGTTGAAAAACGAAAAGAAATTCAAATGTTTTATGATCACATTCTACTAAGGAAAGATAAATACACACAGCTTGCCAAACTCAAACAGACACAGCAGACGTTTATACTACAGGGATTTGTGCCAGAAAAATACGCGCAAGCAGTCAAAGAAAAATTAGAAAAACAGACACAGTCGTATGTAGATTTATCCGAAGTACCACAAGAGGAAGAAGCCCCTGTTTTACTTTTGAACAATGGCTTTTCCCGGCCGGTAGAAGGCATTACAAAAACTTATTCTATGCCTTCTAAAACAGATATCGATCCAAATGGAATTATGGCTTTCTTTTACTATCTGTTTTTTGGAATGATGTTCTCGGATGCTGGTTACGGCTTGCTGTTGGCGTTAGGTGCCGGGTATTTTGGCTTTATTGCCAAGGTAGAAAAAAGCACGAGAGAAAATATGCGCATGTTTTGTTACTGCGGCATTTCAACAACTTTTTGGGGACTGATGTATGGAAGCTTTTTTGGAAACGTTATTCCAGTGGTTTCCAGTACATTTTTCGGGACAGAGCAAATATTAAAGCCTATTTGGCTGGATCCGGTGCAAGAACCGCTTACATTATTGATTTTTTCGGTCGCACTTGGATTGGTTCAGATTATCATCGGTCTGGGAATCCATTTTTATGAACTCTGGAAGCAAGGAGAAAAACTTTCGGCTGTGTTTGATGTGGGTTTTTGGATTCTGATACTTTTGGGTGTTTGCGCTTTGGCAGGCGGAATGTTGCTTGGTGGAAATCTGGCATCGGATATCGGTATGTATATGATGATTATCGGTGCAGTCGGATTGGTCTTAACGCAGGGCAGAGATAAAAAGAATATTTTTGCACGGCTTTTAAGCGGTATCATCAGTTTGTATGATGTTACAAGCTATGTATCAGATGCGTTGTCTTATTCAAGACTTATGGCGCTTGGATTGGCAACAGGGGTTATTGCACAGGTTGTAAACACCATGGGAACATTAGGCGGCGGCGGTATTCTAAACGGAATTGTGTTTATCGTGGTATTTGTGGTAGGGCATGCTTTGAATTTTGCCATCAATTGCCTTGGCGCCTATGTGCATACCAACCGTTTGCAGTATGTAGAGTTTTTCAGTAAGTTTTATGAGGGTGGCGGGCGCGAGTTTGCTCCCCTTGCAATGCATACAAAATATTATGAATTTATGGAGGAATAAAGTATGAGTTTAGGAACAGTATACGCTTTATTAGGGGTTGTAATTGCAGTGGTTTTAGCAGGTATCGGTTCGTCTAAGGGTGTTGGATTGGCGTCTGAAGCGGCAGCAGGGGTTATAACAGATGATCCGTCAAAGTTTGGTAAGTTGTTGGTTCTTCAGCTTTTGCCGGGTACACAGGGTTTGTATGGATTGATCGTAGGCGTTATGGTGCTTCTTAATATTGGTATTTTGGGCGGCACACCGATTCAGTCTGATTTGACCGGTGAAGCAATCGGATTAGGATATTTGGCAGCTTGTGTACCCATTGGTGTTGGCGGATTATTCTCTGCTATGTACCAGGGACGTGTTGCGGCTTCAGGTGTAAGTATTATCGCTAAGAAACCGCAGGAATCTTCTAAGGCGATTGTTTCTGCTTCATTGGTTGAATTGTATGCGCTTTTAGCGTTTATTACTTCTTTCCTTATGGTAATCAATGTGAACACAGCATTTGGAATGTAATTGTCGTGTAAAGCGTATTTCCAGTAAGGAGGAAAAAAGATGGCAGAATTGCAGCAAATAACGATGCAGATTGAACAAGCTGCCAAGGAAAAGGCAGGCCAGATTATGGCGGATGCCAAAGCGCAGTATGAAGATATTATGCACACATACCAGGTGCGCGGCGAACAAGAAAAAGCAAAAATTGCAGAGAAAGCTAAAAAAGATGCTGAACGTATCAAGCAAATGGCAATATTTGCGGCTGCGCAAACAAGTGCGCAGGATATTCTTTCGTTTAAAATTAACACACTTGAGTAGGTTATAGAACAAGCAAAGCAAAGCGTTGTGCAGATGGAAAAAGATGTATACATGCAGCGTATGGAGAAACTTCTTGACAGCAAGATCACAAAGCCGTATCAAAAAGGAGTCATTTATTTTAATGCGGAGGATCTGAAATGCATTCCAAAAACCTTAAAAGATAAGATTAAAGAATATGATTTGGAAATTGCAAAAGAGCCCATAGATATCTCGGGCGGTTTTTTGCTTGTGTTTGGGAAAATTGAGGAAAACTGCTCGGTTGATGCGTTGTTTCGTGAGCGTTACGAGCAATTGGTCGATTTTGTAGGTACGCACTTGTTTTGATGTTTTTTTGCATTTTAACCGAAGCGAGGTGTTAATTTGAAACAAGCGGATTATGCATATGGTGTTTCTTATGTCCGATCGATTGAAAATCGGTTGATGGATAAAGGAGATATCGAAGGGCTGATTTTAGCAAAAACGCCGGAGGAGGCAATCCGAATCCTCTCTGACAAGGGGTATAGCTCTGAGCCCGTGTCCCCGGAGCAATATGAGCAGCTGTTGTCTAAACAATTGGAGGAATGCTGGCGGACTGTACGCGAGGTTGCGCCAAAAGAGGCGCCGCTGGATATCTTCCTGTATCAGAATGATTTTCATAATTTAAAAGTTGCTTTAAAAGCAATGTTTACAAATACAAAAGAATACAGCCGTTTGTTTTTGTATCCGAATACAGTAGACTGCAATCTGATTACAGATGCATTGTCTGAACAGGCGTTTCTACGTCTTCCCGAAATGCTGCGTTCGGCGGC
>CALXJH010000105.1 GCA_944388555.1 uncultured Clostridia bacterium | reverse complement strand
AACACCGATCGACGGCGACATGATTGATCTTGCTCGTTTCGGAGAGCTTGGAAGCAAAGGTGTTTTAGCACTTTTGTCCGAAAGCACAAATGTAGAGCGGCCCGGATATTCCATGTCAGAACGCAAGGTTGGCGATGCGTTTGAAGAATTCTTTAACGGATGTGACAAACGTATTATTGTTGCAACCTTTGCGTCTAATGTCCACCGTGTACAGCAAATCATTGACTGTGCCATTGAGTACGGAAGAAAAGTTGCGGTTTCCGGCAGAAGCATGGAAAATGTTGTATCGGCGGCAGTAGAACTGGGATACATTAAAAATACCAAAGGTACTTTGATTGATATTTCAGATATTAACCGATATCCGCCTGAAAAGCTGGTTATTATTACAACCGGCAGTCAAGGCGAACCAATGTCTGCTCTTTCAAGAATGGCTATCTGCGACCATAAAAAAGTAGAGATCACCCAAGGCGATCTGGTTATTATTTCCGCCAGTCCGATTCCGGGTAACGAAAAACTGGTTGCCAGAGTCATCGACGAGCTGTTCAAACGCGGCGCGGACGTTATTTACAAAGCGTTGGCAGATGTCCACGTTTCGGGGCACGCCTGTCAGGAAGAACTAAAAATCATGCTTTCGATTGTTAAGCCCAAATATTTTATTCCCGTACACGGCGAATACCGGCATTTGGTACAGCATGCACAGCTTGCACATAAAATCGGCGTAAGTGAGAAAAATACTTTTATCCTAAAATTAGGCCAGGTTCTGGAATTAGACCAGCGTCAGGCAAAGATTACCAGTTCGGTACCTGCCGGCAAAGTTTTTGTAGACGGACTGGGTGTGGGCGATGTAGGAAACATTGTTATCCGGGACAGAAAGCATCTGTCGGAGGACGGCTTGATCGTTGTTGTGGTTTGCATGCACGCCGCAACTAAGGAAATCCTGTCCGGACCGGATGTAATTTCAAGAGGCTTTGTTTACGTACGAGAAGCAGAACCTTTAATGGAAAATATTAAACAGATTGCTAAAGAAGCAATTGAAGAATGTAATACGAAAAAAAATAATGACTGGGCAACACTCAAAAACTCCATTAAAAACAAACTCAGCCAATATCTGTACGAAGAAACCAAACGAAGTCCTATGATTTTACCCGTAATTATGGATGTATAAGCATAAACACAGCAAACCCCCTCTATATTTTATAGAGGGGGTTTTTGCATACAAAACACCCTCTTGGACAGGAGGGTATTATGCGAAAAATAAAAATATGTGTTATTATTTTTTTAGTTGCGGCAAGCATTGGCTGCGGCTATACGATTTTAAAAAAGCAAAACGAGGAAATCAGCCTGCCTTATCAGAATAAAATTCTGCTGCAGCAAACCGCGGATCTAAACAAAGACGGCTTTGAAGAAACCATTTATCTGTATGGAAAACCAGAAGATGATGTACATTATGAACGTCTGAATTTAATTCTTAAAACCACAGCATCCGGCTTATTGAAAAAGACCAACGCAGAACAGCTAAACGGAACATCCCCTGCCATCCATATCGCAGATTACACCGGTGATGGCATACAAGAGGTTATGGTGCGTGCGGAGCAGGGCGATACTGCCTGTATTGGAATCTTTGATTTTTCGTCTTCTATCCCGCTAAATATCTTCCCGGACGACGCATACATAAAAATGGACCTGGCGTTTACCGACGGTTTTGCTCTGGAAGCAACTATGAGCGAAAGTGTATTTTCCATTTCTCTGGAAGAAATAAAAAACACCTTGATAGAACAAGGTGTTTATGATGCCGAAGGAAAGCGAATTTCCAATCCGTCCGTTTCATTACTGGGATATACGGACGTGGTATGCACCGATCATGTTTTCGGCGTACAGCCGGTTGTTTACGGCACTCAAAAAACGCCCCTGTGCTATATTCTGCCTACGCTTTCCTACCATCAAAACGTTTGGCAGATTACAGACTGGCAGATCAGTTTTACTCCTCCGCTGTTACCGTGACCCGTTTGCCTCGAATACGCAGGTTTTCCAAGCGCGGCAAAACATCGGCGGCAAACAATGTGGGTATCTGGGCTCTTGTTTCATTCTCCGAAACCTGAATTTTCCCTACAACTTCTCCCGGCAGCCCACCGATACGAGCAATTGCAGCGACAATATGCCCTGCGTTGATTTCCATCGCGGAACCTGCATGAAAGACCAGGGTTGTCATTTTGGCAGAGCCGCTCTTCCGGCTCTTTTTTCTTCCCATTTGCGGCAAAATCAGGCGTTGTGCCAATGCAGCGGCAATTTCTGCGTAGGAATAGCCGTCTGCGGCAAACTGTTCAGCCATTTGGACAAACTCATGCCGCGCACCATCTTTTAAAATTTCACGAACTTCCCCGGCTGTGCGCTCCATGGTCGCGAGTGCAAGCGCTTCTTCGGAAGGCATTTCAACTCTCTTGATTTTTGCTCTTGTAAACCGTTCAATATCTACAATCCGGCGCATTTCTTCTCTGCCTTCGGCAAATGTATAAGAATAGCCTGTTTTTCCGGCTCTTCCCGTTCTGCCTATACGGTGCACATAAAATTCAAGATCCTGCGGAATATCATAGTTGATAACAACGTCCACGCCGTCGACGTCAATGCCCCGGGCGGCGACATCCGTCGCTACCAGAATTTTGATTTTTCCCGTTTTAAAAGCAGTGAGCACATAGCTGCGCTCGGCTTGCTTCATATCGCCGTGTATACCCTCGGCGTGCACCCCAAACTCCTTTAGCTGCTCGGTTAAGTCATCCACCTGCTTTTTTGTATTGCAGAAAATAATAACCAGACCTTCACTCCATTCTTTAAGAATGAGGTACAACACATCATTTTTTCGGTTTCTCGGCACCGGGTAACAAAGCTGCGTAATCTCGTTTACCGTTTTTTCATGCGCGGCAATCTGTATATGCTGCGGATTTTTCTGGTAGCGTTTGGTCAGTTTTAAGATATCCGCAGACATGGTTGCCGAAAACAAAAGTGTTTGCCGCTCTTTTGGCGTTTTGCGCAGAATGGTTTCCATATCTTCACGGAATCCCATATTAAGCATTTCATCCGCCTCATCCAATATCACCATTTTTACCTGACTTAAATCCAGCGTTCTGCGGCGCAGATGATCGATGATTCTGCCCGGCGTTCCGATGACGAACTGCACGCCTTTTTCCAGTGCGGTAATTTGGCGGTCTATCGATTGCCCTCCGTAAATCGCCGCTGTACGCAATCCCCGCACATACCTTGAAAATTTGCGTATTTCCTCACAAACCTGCATTGCCAGCTCGCGGGTAGGACACATGACCAACACTTGTACTGCCGGATTTTTAATGTCTACCTTCTGTACTGCCGGCAACCCAAATGCCGCGGTTTTTCCCGTTCCTGTTTTTGAATGGCCGATTACGTCTACGCCATCTTGTATCAAAGGAATGGTTTTCGCCTGCACATCGGTTGCCTCATCAAATCCCATTTCCTCTAATCCGCGTAAAATATCTTTTGATAAATTTAATTC
>CALXJH010000104.1 GCA_944388555.1 uncultured Clostridia bacterium | reverse complement strand
GCTTGATAAACGCAATTCATTGGATAACAGGCAGTTAAAAGAGAAAGGCAATTTTTTCTACAGGTTTTGCACTAATGATTAAAATGGATTATTTTTCTTCCATGTTTTTGCGTTCTAAATAGTCTTTCAGGAATAAAATGCCTTCTTTATAGCCTTCAAATCCTTTCCCGGCAATGGTTTTTAAAGCCGCTGCCGATATAAAGGAGTGCTGTCGGAAAGATTCGCGCGTATTTATGTCAGATAAATGCACCTCAACAGTGGGCAGGGCAACCGCTTTTAACGCGTCTAAGATCGCAACACTTGTGTGCGTATATGCCGCTGGGTTGATTAAGATTGCATCATAGGTATTGAGCGCACTTTGAATCTCATCTACAATTGCCCCCTCATGGTTAGATTGAAAGCATTTTAGCTGTATATGTTGGGCGGCGCAGATGCTTTCAAGATACGCAATCAGTGCGGCATAGTCCTGTTTTCCGTATATAGAGGGCTCTCGTATGCCAAGCATATTTAAGTTCGGTCCATTGATTATAAGCAGTTTCATAACGCCAATCTCTCCTTTATTTCGTCTACTGTTTCTTGAATACTGTGCATTTCTATCTGTATGTCACTGTATTTTTCGTATAATGCAGAGCGTTGTGCAAAAAGCAATTCCGGGATGTTTGCTTGAGAAAGCGGGCGTCCGTCGGTAGATAGCTCCTTTAAGTTTCTCTTTAAATAAATGACAACACTGTTTTGTTTTAGTAAATTATAATTTACCGGCTGTGTTACAATACCACCGCCCGTTGCAATCACTTTACCGCTTTGCTTCGAAATATCTTTTAAAACATCTGTTTCTATTTTTCGGAAAGCAGGTTCGCCTTGCGATTGGATAATAGAGGGAATGGACTGTGATGTTTGCGTTTCAATTAAGGTGTCGGTGTCCAAAAATTCACGCCCCAAAACAGCGGACAGAGCTTTTCCGATGGTTGTTTTTCCACATCCTGGCATACCAATCAAAATAATGTTTTGTGTCTTTCGTGTGAGCTTGTCTGTGATGTCATCAATCAAACGGTCGGGGATAGAAGTGCCAAGAAAGAGTTCTGCTGATTTTTTTGCTTGCGCAACCAGCATGGGAAGACCGTTAAAAGCAGGAATCTTCAAATGTTCTGCATCTAACAGCAGTTGGGTTTTTGCCGGATTATAAATCAGGTCGAAAACGGCGGCGCAGCGAGGAAAACAGGACAAGTCAACGACAGATGCTCCGTTATTAGGATACATACCCACCGGGGTTGTATTGACAAGGATGTCTGCGTTGTAATGCTGTTGAATATTTGTATAATTGTTTTCACCGCTTCTTGATATAACAATGATCTGGGAGGCGCCAAGGTCGTGCAGTACATGCTGTACCGTGCGTGATGAACCGCCGCTGCCAAGTACCAACACTTTTTTTTCTTTTATATCCATGCCGCTGGTGTTTACAAGATAGGTAAAACCGTAATAGTCTGTATTATCGCCATACAAGCTGCCGTCTTTTGTCCGGACAATGGTATTGACACTTCCGATTTTCTTCGCGGTTTCAGAGAGCACACTGCAATAAGGAATAACAGTCTGTTTATAGGGAATGGTTACATTGATTGCAGAAAATTCTGCTCTTTGCATAAAGGATTTTACATTTTCGGGTTCTATTTCAAAAAGTTTGTAGGGGGCAGAGTAGAAATAGCTGTGTATTTCGGGAGAAAAACTGTGCACAAGCTTTCTGCCAAGCAATCCATAAACGCCGCTCATTATATCACCTCGGCATAACTGCCCAAATAACAGAAGTTTTCACAGATTCCGTCCAGTTCGCAGATCAGTTCCACAAATTCTTTAGAATAAATAGAAGTTTCAAGATCAAAATAGAACATAAACTCAAAATCACGGTCAGGCAGAGGACGGCTTTCCAGCTTGATTAAGTTGATGCCCAACGAATAAAAACGTGCAAGCACTTTATACAGCGCACCCGGTTTATGCGATATGGTCATCATCACACTGGTTTTATTTGCACCTGGATAGATTTCCAGATTTTTGGAAATACAAATAAACCGTGTATAATTATTATCCTTATCCTGTACCGAAGATTTCAGGCATTTAAGATTATAGAGTTCACCGCATTGATGAGAAGCGAGCGCGGCGATATCCTTTCTGCCTGATTTTGCAACATATTCAGCGGCAACTGCCGTATTTTCGCAGTATGTGATTTTAATATCGCCAAGCTGTTTTATAAATGCACTGCATTGGTTAATGGCTTGTTCGTGCGAAATGATTTCTTTGATCTGGGAAAGATTTTTGACTGTCGGATGTACGTATAAACTATGATCAATTTTTAAACGCGTACTGCGCACAATACTGAACCGGTGCTGCATCATCAGTTCATAAACCTTTGTTACAGAACCTGCGGTGCTGTTTTCTAAAGGCAATACTCCATACTGGCATAATCCACTTTCAATAGCAGAAAAAACATTTTCAAAATTGCTCATATACATAATGCTTGGCATTTTGAATATTTTTTCACAGGCGATCTGGGAATAGGCGCCTTCTGTTCCCTGACAAGCGACCAAAGCGCGTTCAGGAAATAAATGGGGTGTATTTTCAATGGCGTCCGAAATGGATTGGTTTAAGTTGGTGGAAGGACATAGCAGCTTGCTTTGGTAGGAGCGGCTGAGTTCAAAAAGCAGTGAGTACAGAACGTGTACATAAGACTGAAATTCAGGCAGAGCTTTAGAAGCGATATCTGAGAGTTTGTCACGCTCCCTTTTAGAGTCTAAGACGGGAAGATCATGCGCCTGTTTGTATTTTGAAATTTCTGCGGCGACATGCATTCTTTCTTCAAATAATTTCAAAATACTGTCATCAATCTCATCAATTTGTTTTCTATATTCGTTCAAATCCATTTTACATTCTCCTTTTCACGATATTTAGTCTAACAATGCGTCAAATATGGCAATTGCAGCGGCAGCTTCTACGCAAGGCACTGCACGGGGAACAATACAAGGATCGTGGCGTCCTTTGACAATCAAAGACGTTTCCTCATTTGTAAAAAGATTTACGCTTTGCTGCTGTTTGCCGATAGAAGCAGTTGGTTTTATGGCAACTTTAAATAGAATAGGCATTCCGGAAGATATACCACCTAAAATCCCGCCATGATGATTGGTTTTTGTGATAATTTCGTCTTGCTTTAGGATAAAGGGATCGTTGTTTTGTGAACCGTAAAGCAGGGTGGAATCAAAACCGTTTCCGAATTCAATGCCTTTGTCTGCGGGAATGCCAAAGACAATCTGAGAAATGCGATTTTCCAGTCCGTCAAACATGGGTTCTCCCAACCCAATAGGAACCCCGGTAACGGCACATTCGATTGTTCCGCCAACCGAATCCGCGTGCATGCGTGCTTGTTCAATCTGTTCTAACATTTTTGCTTTTTGTTCCTCGTTTAAAACCGGAAACAGCGCGTCTTTCGGAGCAGCAATTGAGAAAGCGTTAAAAGGAGTGTCCACAATATCTTTGATGCTGCTGATATGTGCGCAAACGGCAATACCTTCCTTTTCTAAAGCCTGCATACATATGTTGCCGGCAATACACAGCGGGGCGGTTAATCTTCCGGAAAAATGTCCGCCGCCTGCCACATCCTGAAATCCGCCGTATTTCATGTGCGCAGTAAAGTCGGCATGGGACGGACGAGGCACTGCTTTTAGCTGTTCATAATCAGAAGAACGGGTATCTGTATTGCGTATAATGGCTGTAAGCGGTGCGCCGCAGGTGGTGTTGTTGACCAGTCCGGAAACAAATTCCGGCTGATCCGCTTCTTTTCTTTTGGTTGCAAATGCCGAATTCCCCGGTGCTCGACGTGATAAGAAATTTTGTAATTGTTCCATGTCAATCTTTTGCCCGGCAGGCAGTCCGTGTATGGTAACGCCAATGGCCGGTGAATGGGATTGACCAAAAATGGAAATCTGAATATTTTTACCGTATATACTGCTCATAGTTCCTCCTTGATTTGACCGCCAAGCTTTTGGTAATCCTCCCAAAAGGTTGGGTAAGATTTTTGTACCGCTTCGGCGTTGGTTATGGTTACCGCGTTTTTACAGCCGATAGCAGCAATTGCTGCCATCATCGCAATGCGGTGATCCTGAAAAGCATGTACCGTTCCTCCGTCTAAATGTTCTTTACCATAAATGATAAGTCCGTCGGGCGTGGCTTCTATAGCTGCGCCTAAAGCAGATAGCACCTTGCAGACTGTTTCTATGCGATTGCTTTCTTTGATTATAAGCCGTTTGGCGTTATAAATCACAGTTTTACCGGGCGTAAGCGCCGCAGCTGCGGAAATTGCAGGAACAAGGTCTGGAATGTTATGTGCGTCTATATCGCATGGAAGATTTTTTAAAAGGGTTAAAACAGCTTTATCGCCTTGAACGGAATCGAGGCTGACACCCGTACATGTGACAGGCGTTAAGCTTATAGAATCTGCACAGAACCAAAAGGCGGCGTTTGACCAATCGCCTTCCACTGTAAAATGTCCAGGGGACCGGTAGGTTTGGTTGCCGTGGATATAAAAGCATTGGTTTTCAAAACGGGTATGTACACCGAAAATTTGTTGTACATGCCGGGTGATGTCAATATAAGGCTCTGATTCTAAATTACCGGTAATATGTATTTTGCTGTCTGCTTCAAGTAATGGCAGAGCAAGCAGCAAGCCGGAAATAAACTGTGAAGAGATATTGCCGGGGAGTGTAAAATCTCCCGGGGTTAATTTTCCCGTTGCTGTCAGCGGATTTGTACCTTTTGCGGATAAATTGCATCCGTGTGCAGTCAGCTGTTCATACAGCGGTGAAAGCGGGCGCTGCGGCAGTCTGCCTTGCATCTGAAAAGCAAAATTACCGCCTTTTGCCAGTGCAACCGGAAGCATAAAACGAAGGGTAGATCCGCTTTCCCGGCAGTTTAAAACAGCAGTATTTTTTTTGTAAAACTCATTTTTAGAGTTTGCCTGCTCACAGGCATTTAAAGCTTTAAGGCAATCCTGCGTTGCCAGAATATCCTCCGATTCTATTAAATTTTCAATCTGTGTTTTCTGATCTGACAGCGCAGCACAAATGAGTGCGCGGTGTGCAACGGATTTAGAGGGGATCGCTTTAACTGTTCCCTTTAGTTGTGTGGGTATAATCGTAACGTTCATGGCTATCCTTCAAATCCTTTCCGCATAAAATCAGACAGTGCAGAAACTTCAATCGGATAGATTTCACATTTTCCGATTTCTCTCGGAATGATAAGATTTATGCGTTTGGCCAGTATTTTCTTATCTGAGAACAGTTTGTCCTGAATCAGCGTGTATGGAATATCGGTTGTGTGCGGAAGATGAAATTGATTTAGCAAAGCATATACCGAATCAACGGTTTTTTGGTCGCATAGGTGATTCAAATAGGCAATTTTCGTGATGAGTCCCATACCCGATGCAACCGCAATGCCGTGTAAAATGCGGAAATGGCTCGCTGCCTCGATCGCGTGTCCTATTGTGTGACCAAAGTTTAGAAGCTGACGAAGTCCTGTATCAAATTCATCTTTTGCAACAAGATCACTTTTTATCTGCACGCATCGTGCGATCACAGAAGTCATGTCTAAATTCCCAGATTTCAGGTCATCAAAAAATGTTTTGTCGCACAAAATGGCATATTTGATGACTTCTGCCATACCGCTCCTAAAATTATCTTCGTCCAGCGTGCGCAAAAGATTGGGATCACAAAGAACCATTTCCGGTTGATAGAAAGCGCCTGCCAGATTTTTTCCGCAATCTAAATCAATCCCTGTTTTTCCGCCGACCGAAGAGTCAACACAGGCAAGCAGAGTGGTGGGAATCTGGATAAAAGGAATACCACGCAGATAGGTAGCTGCAGCAAAACCAGTCAGATCGCCCACAACACCGCCGCCCAGTGCAATGAGTAAATCTTTTCTGTTTATATGGTTTTCTGCTAAAAAGTTAAGCAGTTTTATATAGTTTTCCGCGTTTTTCGACTGTTCTCCATGCTGGATGGTAAAGCAAAGGGTCTGCATGCCGGTCTGCTGAATGGCTTTGGCTAATGTTTCAAGATAGAGTGAAGCTACAGTATCATCTGTTACAATAACGGCTATATCAGAATGTGCTTTTTCTTTGATCAGATCGCCGCAACGCTGTAGAAGGCCTGATTCAATGAGAACAGAGTAGCTTTTCGATGCGTTAACGTGTACCTTTTCCAATTTTGTCCACCTCCTGTTTTAAGTTTTTTCCTTCTGCAAGCAAGCGTTCCAGTTCGGTGCTGTTTTCATTTTCAATTGCATTTTTATATTCGGACAGTGCATCAATGATGCAATCTAATTCTCTTAAAATGTTTTGTTTATTTTCGATGAAGAGCTCCGTCCACATCGGCGGATTTAAGTAGGCAACCCGCGTCAAGTCTTTATAGCTTCCCGCAGAAAGTCCCTTATGCTCTCTGGCGGTAGGGCTTTTCATATACGCATTAGAAACAATATGCGCAAGCTGCGAGGTGTATGCAATAATTTCATCATGCTTTTCTGCGGTCCATACGGTAAATTTGCCGAATTTAGCGGGAAGAAGCATCTGTTTTACATGTTCTAAAAGAGCAATATCATCATAAACAGGCGGAACAATCGCCATGGTTGCGCCTTTGAACATATCCGGACGGCTGTTTTTGAAGCCGCTGTATTGTGTGCCTGCCATAGGGTGCCCGCCAATAAAGGTAAATCCATATTTTTCCGCCAATGCAAATCCAGTCTTGCAAACGGGAACTTTGATACCGCAGCAATCTATGACGAGTTGCTGCGGTTTGAAAAACGGAGCGTTTTCTTTTAAATAAGATAACGCGGCGTTTGGCGTTAAGGCAATCAAAACACAATCACAGGAAGCAAGAGATGTTTGATCCAATATGCCGTCAATGGTTTTAGAGAGCATGGCGAAAGACAAAGTGTCTGTATTGATATCATAGCCCAGTACGGTGTGATTGTCAAGTTTATACGCTTTTGCTAAAGAACCGCCAATGAGTCCCAGACCTGCTATACCGATTTTCATTGAACCACCTCACGGATTTTCATGACATTTTCAGCAACATCCTTGAATTGCTCCGGCGTGAGGGACTGCGCGCCGTCGCAAAGCGCTTGAGAAGGATTATTGTGTACTTCAATCATAATACCGTCTGCACCGCATGCAGCCGCTGCCATTGCCATGGGTTTAACCAATCTGGAGATACCGGTTGCGTGGCTTGGGTCAACAACAACGGGCAGATGCGTCAGTTCATGCAGCATAGGTACAGCAGACAAGTCCAATGTATTGCGGGTGTAGGTTTCAAAAGTTCGAATTCCTCTTTCGCAAAGAATAATATTTTCATTGCCGCCAGCCATAATGTATTCAGCACTCATCAATAACTCTTTCAGTGTGTTGGCGAGTCCTCTTTTTAACAAAATGGGTTTTCTGATTTTGCCTAACTCTTTTAAAAGCTCAAAGTTCTGCATATTCCGCGCACCGACCTGAATGACATCTACATTTTCAAACATAGGTAAATGGTTTGCGTTCATAATTTCGGTTACAATCGGCATACCAGTTGCAGCTTTTGCATGTTCTAAAAGTTCTATGCCGTCACCTTTTAAGCCCTGGAAGTCATAAGGAGAGGTTCTGGGCTTAAATGCACCGCCGCGCAGCATTACTGCACCTGCTTCTTTGACAGCTTTGGCAATGCCCATAATTTGATCAGGGGTTTCAATAGAGCAAGGACCTGCGATCATAGCAAAATTGCCGCCGCCGATCTTAACGTTTCCTACCTCTACGATAGTATCATCTGGGTGGAATTTGCGGTTTGCACTTTTAAAAGGATCAGAAATGCGCTTTACGGATTCGACAATGTCTAAGCCTTCTAAAAGTTCAATATCCACCTTGCTGGTATCGCCGATTAAACCAATGATGGTTTGAAATTTACCTTCGCATATATGCACGGTAAGACCTTGGCTTTCAAACCATGTGCAAAGATTTTCCATTTGTTTCTCAGTTACACCATTTTTTAATACTGCTACCATTTGTATCACTCCTAAAAATATAATATTATTTTAAATAGATATAAAAAAGCTGCACAGAAGCGATTCTGTGCAGCTTATCAACAACGTTTATTTAAAAGCAAATTGCTTGGTGTGTTGAATTGTTTGCAGCACAAATCGCTCTTACTTTAAAATAAAAGTAAAAGTAAAAGTATGCAAATGCAAACAATTGATTTTTCATAGATGAAAAGACTCCTTTTTTGCTTTTTATGCTAATATATTAACATAGATTCTGATTTTTGTCAAGACTTTTTTGTAACGCAGGCGTTTTTATGAAAAATGTAAGTAAAATTTTAAATACAGCTTGAAATTATGCAACCTTTTCCAGTTTTACGGAGTATTGTATATAGATAGATAAAATAAATAAAGGAGCGATGAAAAATGAAAAGAGTACTTGCGTTTGTTTTATCGGCGGTGATGGTGTTTATAATGGCATGTCCCGTGTTTGCTGAAACAAACACAGAAGAACTGGAAAAAATTATTTTATCGGTAAAATCCAGAATTGGCGATACAGAATCTTATAAAGATTTTACAAGCCGGCAAAGCACACAAACAGATGGTTCTACGGTTTATCATTTGCAGTGGGTAAATCGGGAAGATGATTATAAGTCTATATCTGTGACTGTGACGGAAAGCGGAATTATAACCAGTTATTATGTTCCTGCTTCCGGCAGATATCAGGCTGTTCCTGCCATCGGAAATATGGACCGTGAACCCGCGTTGGCCAAGGCAAAGGAGTTGCCGCAGAAACTGAATCCTTCTATTCAGGAAGAGATTGAGGTTGTAGATCAAACACAAAGCAGTTCATTATATGAAAACGGTTTTACGTTTCAACTAAAACGCATAAAAAACGGAGTAGAGGTATATGAAAATTCCGGATTCATTTCAGTAGACAGTACGGCAGAAACAATTACAGGTTATAGCCTGACATATACCGAAAACGCGGTGTTTGATCCTGTACAGGCAATTTCTGTTTCAGAAGCACAAAGTGCCTTTACAGAAAAGTTAGGGCTTTCATTAAAATATTTGTCTGATTATAAGGATCATGCGCTTCAGATCTATCCGGCGTATGTTTATGAAGGCGGAGATACAAAAGTAAGTGCGGCAGACGGCGCATTGATTACGCTTGTAAAATACAAATATGTGGCTTCAACACCCAATTTCGATTTGAACAACAAGCAAGAAGCGACAGGCTCTGCCAGTGATTCTGCTGCAAACGTGGAACTTTCTGAAACCGAATTGAGTGAATTGAGCAAAATTGCAAATCTTTTATCTAAGGACCAAGGATTAGAAATTATCCGAAACAATACACATATCCGTATGGATGAAAACTATGTATTAAGCAATTATACGGTGCAGCGCGATTACTATGATCAGGAAGAATACTACGCTACATATTATTTTGTTGATCAATCAACCGAACCGTATCCCTATGTATCGGTTACAATAAATGCAGTGACGGGAGAAATCATAAATTACTTTACCAACCAATATGAGAAAGATACGGAAAACGCCGCAATATCAGAGGAAGAAGCACAGCAAATTGCAGAAGCGGCAGCCGCGGATTTTGCGGGAGAGAAAAAATCGGAATACCGATTGAATGAAGAAAACAGCAACGGATATTTTGGTTATACCCGATATGTCAACGGCATTGCGTATGAAGCAGACAGCATAAATGTTCATGTAGATTTAAAAACCGGAGAAATATCCGGGTATTCGATTGGTTATACTGATGCGGAATTTCCAAGCATTGATGGGATCTTAACAGAAGCGCAGGCATGCGAAAAACTTTTCGAGCAGGTTTCCTATGAAGCGGTTTACGCAAAAAACGTGAACGAAGATGGAAAGACAGAATTTAAACTGGTGTATGATTTCCCGGATGCTTCTTATGTGACGCTGAATCCGTTTACCGGACAAAGAATTGATTATAACAATGATCCCATGCAGGAGCCCTTTACAGGCTATTCGGATGTTGCAGGGCATTATGCGGAAACGATTATCAATAAGCTTGCAGAATACGGTATCCGGGTGCAGGGAGGGTATTTTACACCCGATGAAAAAATTACACAGGGCGACTTTTTAAAGCTTTTAGACTGTGTATTCTGGACGCATTCGCCCATTTACTTGAAAGCAGGCACAACCTATGATTATAGCAGATTATGCAGAAACGGTATTATTTCGGAAGAAGAGATAAATGAAAACGCCCCTGTAACGCGTCTGGATGCGGCTAAATTTATCATTCGGGCGATGGGCGCAGAAGAATACGCAAAACTGGAGAATATATACGCCTCCCCGTTTACGGATGTGACAACAGATGCCGGATATGTATGTATTTTATATGGTATGGGCGTTATCATCGGTGACGGAAGCGGCTGTTATAATCCGAGTCAGTCAATAACGTATGCGGATGCAGCTGTTATGATTTATAATTATTTAACAAGATAATCTCTTTTGATTTATTTGCGGCAAAACACGAATTATGTGTTTTGCCGTTTTTGTTGTTGCGGAAGAAAAGATATTATGCTATACTCATAATTAGGGAAATACGCATTTAACATAGATTTAACAAGGCAAAGCTTGCAGTTTTAACACAGGAAGGATAGTATAATTTTTAAAATTAAAGGAGCAGACTATGAAAAAGATTTATTGTGTAGAAGATGATTTAAATATTTTAGAATTGGTACAGTATACATTAAAATCTACTGGTTTTGAGACAAGCGGCTTTGAAAGTGCAGCATTGTTTTTTGAACAGATGCGGACGGATACGCCGGATTTGATTTTACTGGATATCATGCTGCCGGATATGGATGGAATGGAGATTTTAAAAAAACTGAAGGAAAATGCGGCAACAGCGCCTATTCCTGTTATTTTGCTTACTGCGAAAGGCAGCCAAATGGATAAGGTGAAAGGTTTAGACAGCGGTGCGGATGATTATATCACAAAACCTTTTGATATTTTAGAGCTGGTTTCGAGAATCAATGCTGTTTTGCGCAGAACCGGCGATACGAAGGCAGAGGATTGTATTTTTTATAAAAATTTAAAGCTGGATTTAAAGAGCAGGACGGTACTTGCAAATGGAGAAAAAGTTATATTAACCTACAAAGAATTTGAGCTGCTGCATTGTTTATTGGAAAACCGTGGAATTGTTCTAACCAGAGATGCGTTGATGAATAAGATTTGGGATACGGAATTTGAGGGCGAAACACGTACCGTAGACGTACATGTGCGTACATTGCGGCAGAAACTTGGAAAGTGCGGAGAATATATTTTAACAGTCCGGAATGTTGGATATAAAGTAGAGTAACCGCCTACGGAAGCTGGAGGAATGTTATGTATCAGAAAATATATAAAAGTATGCGTCTGCTTTCTTTGTCAGTGCTTATTCTTTCGGTATTGGTTACGTTGATTGCCTGCTTTATGGCATTTACCGGGAAAATCAAAAATGAAATTCAGGAAGAAACCCGACTCATCAGTACGTTTTTGAATACTTATCCTGCTATTTCAATGTCTGAAATAAATTATCCGGACAAACGTATAACCATTATCTCACCGCAAGGGGAGGTATTGTATGACGATTCGGTGCAGGTCGCAGATATGGATAATCACGCCTCCCGACCGGAGGTTTTGCAGGCGCTGAAAAACGGATCGGGTTCGTCTGAACGCTTTTCTGTTTCTACCGGACAAAATCTATATTATTATGCAGTGCGGCTTGCAAATGGGAATGTGCTCCGCGTGGCAGGTGTAACCCATAATGCATTTTTATTGTTTGCAGAAACAGTTGGGGCTGTTTTACTTTTATTAGCGCTTATTTTTTGGTTTTCATTGGTATGGGCGAAACGCCTGACAAAAAAGATTATAGAGCCGATTGAACAAAGCTATCAAACAGACGGAAGAAGCGGTGTGGTGTATGCAGAATTAGAACCGTTTTTAAATCGCATATCCAGCCAGGAAGATGAAATCACGCGGCAGATGGATAAGGTAACGGCGCATAAATTGAGACTTTCGGCAATCACCGAGAATATGAATGAGGGTTTAATTATTCTGGACAATAATGCGTGCATACTTTCTGCCAATGAAAGTGTGGCTAAGGCTTTTGGAATCGAACGCAGCGAATTTAAAAATAAAAAAATATCCGAGATATGTAAAGATAAATGGCTGATTGCAAATATTCGAAAAGTAGAACAGGGAGAAAAATCCAATATGCTTTTGCATATCGGAGAAAAAACCTATCAGATTTTCATGAGCCCGGTATATGATAAAGAAAATCATGGAGGCGTTATTCTTCTGATGTTTGATGTAAGTGAAAAGGCGCAGGCAGAACAGCTCAGAAAGGAATTTTCCGCGAATGTTTCACATGAGCTCAAAACTCCTCTTACCACTATCCGCGGGTATGCGCAGCTTATTAACAGCGGCATTGCAAAAGAAGATGATATCATCGGGTTTACCAGAAAAATTGAAAAAGAAAGCAGCCGGCTTATTACCCTGATTGAAGATATTATTGAGCTTTCTAATTTGGATGAAGAATCGACAGAATATGAAAAGCAAAATATTTCTTTAAAGACGGTGGCGAAAGATGTTATGGAACGTCTGCAGATACGTGCGAAAGAACGCGGAATACAAATGCAGCTGACAGGGGAAGATACGATTATTTCCGGAAATCTGTCGCATATTACCGAACTTGTGTATAATCTGACCGATAATGCCATTAAATATAATAAAGAAAACGGAAAGGTTGAAATTGCAATTAAGCCGAATCAGATAGCAGTACGCGATACAGGAATCGGGATTCCCGATATATATCGCGAACGTATATTTGAACGCTTTTTCCGGGTGGATAAAAGTCATTCTAAGAAGGTAAACGGGACAGGACTTGGACTTTCTATTGTAAAACATATAGTGAAGCAGAGCAATGCGGAAATACAGGTTGAGAGTACGGAAGGAAAAGGTTCTTGCTTTACGGTTACTTTTTCAGGATCTAGGTGATTGCACAGAAAATTTTGTAAATATAAAGTATGAAAACAGGCGTCTATGTGAAAAATAAGCACATAGACGCTTTTATAGTATATATTTTTGTAAAAAAAATTTTACATTTTCCCGTTTGTATTTTATTTAATTTTAATAATAACCTGCTTTCAGTTTTTACATAAGCGTTTTAAAATAAACTTGTAAAAATGATTTAGGAGGAAAAAGAAATGAAATTAAAGAAAATTTTAGCGGCTGGCGTAACCGCTGTACTGATGCTAAGTTTTGCGGCATGCGGCGATTCGAATACGCCTGCAGGAAACCAGGATGATAACGCTTCTGCGCTAAGCGGAACCATTACAATGGCAGGTTCAACTTCTATGGAGAAAGTAGCCAACGCACTTGCTGAAAGTTTTATGGAAAAAAACAGTGGTGTTACAGTGTCCGCGGAGTTCGTGGGATCATCTGCAGGTATTGAGTCTTTAACAGGGGGCAGCGTTCAAATTGGTAATGCCTCCCGCGCATTGACCGAAAGTGAAAAAGGAAAAGGTGCTGTTGAAAATGTAATTGCAATCGACGGTATTGCAGTCATTACAGACAAAGCCAATACAGTAGAAGACCTTTCCAAAGAGCAGCTTACAAAAATTTACACAGGCGAAATTAAAAATTGGAGTGAAGTCGGCGGCAGCAATGCAGCAATTGTTGTAGTAGGCAGAGAAGCGGGATCAGGCACAAGAGGTGCATTTGAAGAAATCCTGGAAATTGAAGATGCCTGCGCATACGCAAATGAGCTGGATTCAACAGGTGCTGTAATGGCGAAAGTTGCTTCCACACCAGGCGCGATCGGCTATGTTTCCTTAGATGTTTTAGATGATACGGTTAAAGCAGTCAAATTGGGCGGCGTTGAAGCAACCCCTGAAAAAATTATTGCGGGTGAATATTTCCTGTCCAGACCGTTTGTAATGGCAACCATGGGACCAATCGAAGAACAAAGCGAGCTGGTGCAGGCATGGTTTGACTATATAAAGTCAGATGAAGGCAAGCAGGTTATTGAGCAGGTTGGCTTGATTTTGCCGCAATAAAATGAAAGACAAGAGGCTTAGCGTGTCAGGCGCGCTAAGCCTTATTCAGATAAAAGCTCCGAAAATTTTAATAAGAAACGATATAGTATGCAAAAAGGAGCTGAACGGAGAAATGAGAGATATGAATAAAGAATCCATTATAGGAAGCAGCAGAACGAAATCAACGATTGAAACGGCTGCTGGTTTTATTTTTGCGGTGTGCGGTACGATCGGCATAGTTGCAGTGGTGTCTATCACACTTTATATGATTTTAAACGGCCTTCCTGCCATACAGGAAGTCGGGCTGACTGAAATTCTATTTTCATCAGTCTGGACGCCCACGGCTGCAGATCCGCATTACGGTATTTTATATATTATTTTTACTTCCATTGTCGGTACATTTTTAGCTATTTTAATAGGCGTGCCTATTGGGGTTTTGTCGGCGGTGTTTTTGTCGGAGGTTGCGCCGAAACCGTTAACGAAAATTGTACGTCCTGCCGTAGAGCTTTTGGCAGGTATTCCTTCTGTTATATATGGTCTTTTGGGTATTATGATACTTAACCCGCTTATGTATCAGATAGAGCTTAAAATTTTTGAGGGAAGCACAACACATCAGTTTACAGGCGGTTCAAATTTAATTTCAGCTGTGTTGGTATTAGCAATTATGATATTACCTACAGTCATCAATATCAGCGAATCAGCCCTTCGGTCTGTTCCGAATTATTTAAAGGAAGCGTCTTTAGGGTTGGGGGCGTCTAAAATACAAACCATTTTCAAAGTCCAGATTCCGGCTGCAAAATCGGGAATCGTTACGGCAATTGTATTAGGTGTAGGCAGAGCCATCGGCGAAGCAATGGCAATCAGCTTAGTGGCAGGCAGCTCTGTCAACTTTCCGCTCCCGTTTAATTCCGTGCGTTTCTTAACGACGGCGATTGTCAGTGAAATGGGGTACGCGGTTGATACACATCGACGCGTACTGTTTACCATCGGCTTGGTACTGTTTGTATTTATTATGATTATTAACCTTAACTTGAATAAGGTATTAAAGAAAGGAGAGGAAGAATGAACAGTCTGACGAAAAAGAAATTTAGACTTTTTGATTTTGTTCTGTATGGGCTGATTTACATTTCTGCTTTTCTTTCGGTACTTCTGGTTGCGGGAATTATTGGATACGTATTTATAAAAGGTATTCAGACAGTTAATTTTGAATTTTTAACAACAGTTACAAGTGCCTTAAAAGGTACGGTAGGTATTGCAGGGAATATTGTGAACACATTATACATAATTGTGCTCACGCTTTTCATTGCAACACCCATTGGGATTGGTGCCGCAATTTATCTGAATGAATATGCAAAACCCGGAAAATTTGTGCGTTTGGTAGAATTCACAACCGAAACGTTAGCAGGAATTCCGTCCATTATATTTGGTTTGTTTGGCTGGGTATTTTTTGGCAATACATTTGGGTTAGGCTATTCCATTTTAACAGGTGCGCTTACCTTAACTTTAATGATTTTGCCGCTTATCACCAGAAATACGCAGGAAGCTTTAAAAACCGTTCCTGCAAGTTACAGAAGCGGTGCGTTAGGGATTGGGGCAACCAAATGGTACATGATCAGAACCATTTTACTGCCGTCAGCAATGCCGGGTATCGTGACAGGTGTTATCTTGGCAATCGGCAGAATTGTAGGAGAGTCGGCGGCGCTTTTATTTACAGCAGGCAGCGGGTATCTCCTTCCGAAATCCTTTTTCGGGAAGATATTCGAATCCGGCGGAACGCTTACGATACAATTATATCTGAGTATGCAAAAGGGCGAATATAAAACGGCGTTTGGTATAGCCTGCGTTTTGTTGATTATTGTGCTTTTAATAAATATTGCCGCAAAGTATATGGCGGGTAAATTTGATGTCAATAAGGAGAAAAAATGATGAGTAATACAAAAATCGTGGTGAAAGGCCTGAATTTGTTTTATGGCGATAACCATGCTTTGAAAGACATAAATATGAATATACGCGAAAATGCGATTACTGCCTTGATTGGACCGTCGGGATGTGGCAAATCCACCTTTTTAAAGACGTTAAACCGTATGAATGATTTGGTGGCAGGTGTGCGTATTGAAGGGAGCGTCTTATTAGATGATGAAGATATTTATGCGCCCAAGGTAGATACAACGCTTCTTCGCAAAAAAGTGGGGATGGTATTTCAACAGCCAAATCCTTTTCCAATGAGCATATACGATAATATAGCCTACGGTCCTCGGATACACGGCATAAAAAATAAGCAAAAATTAGACGAAATCGTGGAACGAAGCTTGCGGGGTGCGGCAATTTTTGACGAAGTAAAGGATCGATTAAAAAAATCTGCGCTTGGTCTTTCAGGAGGGCAGCAACAGAGAATTTGCATAGCGCGTGCGTTGGCGGTAGAGCCGGAAGTTTTGCTCATGGATGAACCCACATCGGCACTCGATCCAATTTCTACTTCCAAAATCGAAGATTTGATGGAAGATTTGAAAAAGAAATATACCGTTGTCATTGTAACCCATAATATGCAGCAGGCAGCACGTGTTTCAGATGATACGGCGTTTTTCTTAGTAGGAAACATGGTGGAATTTGGACTTACGGATCGTATATTCTCCGCACCGCAGGATAAAAGAACAGAAGACTATATATCGGGAAGGTTTGGTTGATATGAGAACAAAATTTAATGAACAGCTCGATCTTTTAAACGAAGAATTGACAGAAATGGGCGATTTGGTAGAAAAAGCAATCAGCAGTGCAGTAAATGCATTAAGTGAGCAGAGTATTGAAAAAGCAAAAGCAGCTATTGCGTTCGACAGTGAAATTGACAAAAAAGAAAAAGATATAGAAGCGCTTTGCTTGCGTCTGCTTCTTCAGCAGCAGCCGGTTGCAACCGACTTGCGCACCGTTTCTTCGGCACTCAAAATGATCACTGACATGGAACGGATCGGAGATATGGCAGCCGACATTTCGGAAATTGCGTCCATGCAAAGTATCGAGAAAGAAGCAAGAGAAATGGTGCATATACCCAAAATGGCTGCGGCAACCACTCAAATGGTAAATGATGCAGTGGACGCATTTGTGAAGCAGGATGTAGCGCTGGCAAGTCAGGTTATAGCAGAGGATGATATTGTAGATCATTTGTTTTGCCAGGTCAAAGAAGGTCTTTCAGAACTGATTTATCAGAATAAGGAAATGAGCGGAAGTGCATTAGATCTGCTGATGGTGGCAAAATATTTTGAGCGAATTGGCGATCATGCAACCAATATCGCCGAATGGGTTTTATTTTCCATAACAGGTGAACACGAATAAAAAATTTTGCAACTTTTTTTTTTTTTTTAAAGTATTATAAATGAAAAGTAAAAAATATCTTTGTTATTGTAATAAAAAAGTGATTTATTTTACAGCTTATGT
>CALXJH010000103.1 GCA_944388555.1 uncultured Clostridia bacterium | reverse complement strand
GTCGATGGTGGTATGGGGGATAATCCACGCTATATTCTTTATGAAGCAGAGTATACAGCACTTGTTGCGAATCGTGCAAATGCGGTTCCGGACGAAACCGTTACAATAGCCGGAAAATGCTGTGAGTCTGGTGATTTGCTATTAAAAGATGCATATCTTCCACATATTGAGCAAGGAGACATTCTGGCAGTTTTGGCAACCGGTGCGTATAATTATTCTATGGCAAGCAATTATAACCGCATCCCGCGTCCGCCGGTGATTATGATAACGAATGGGGTTGCACACGAAATTGTAAAACGTGAAACGTATGAAGATTTAATAAAGAATGATGTTTGTTAAGAGGTGTTAAAAATTATCAATTGGGCGTATGTATTACAGATTTTCCTATCTGCTGCAGCGGCTTTGATCGCGATTACAGTGCATGAAGTTTCTCATGGATATGTGGCTTATTTAATGGGGGATATGACGGCAAAGCAGGACGGAAGACTATCTTTAAATCCTTTAAAACATTTGGATTGGATTGGTGCATTGTGTTTGATTTTTTTCCATATCGGCTGGGCAAAACCGGTTCCGATTAACCCTTACATGTTCAAAAACCGAAAAAAAGGTATTATTTATGTGAGCTTAGCAGGGCCTGCTTCTAACTTTTTGTTAGCGATTTTATCTATGATAGTCATGTGTTTTCTGTATCCTGCTTCTAGTATGTCTATAGGAACAGTTGGAATTATTTTCTATTCTTTTCTGCTTTCTTTAAGTGCAGTAAATATTGGTTTAGGAATATTTAATTTAATTCCGATTCCACCTTTAGATGGATCAAAAGTACTTGCGCAGTTTCTGCCTTTAAAAGCTAAGATTGCATATCTTAAGTTTGAACGTTATGGCGGGTTACTTCTGTTTTTGCTTATTTATTTTGGAAGATTATCTGAATACTTAAATATTGCGCTTAATTTTGTTTTTAATCATTTATATCAGTTTATTTCGGGAGTTATATTATGAGTAATCTGATGTTTCGTTTAGAGGTTTTTGAAGGACCGCTTGATTTGTTGCTGCATTTGATTGCTAAGAACAAAGTTAACATTTACGACATTCCTATTTCATTGATTACATCTCAGTATTTAGACTATTTAAAGCAAATGCAAAATGCTGATTTAGAAGTAAGAAGTGAATTTTTGTTGATGGCAGCAAAACTGCTTTATATCAAGTCTCGGTTTTTATTGCCAAGATACGAGGAAGAAGAGGAGGAAGAAGATCCAAGACAAGAGTTGATTTTGAGTCTTGCAGAATATAAAAAATATAAAGATATTTCTTCTTTTTTTGATAACCGTAAGTCTATTTGCGACTATATTTATTTTAAAGAGCCAGCAGATACAGATATGTATAAAACACAGCCGGAAACGGAAATAATTCCAATAGAGAAATTAACCATGGCATTTTCGACAGTCATGGAACGCTTCGAAAAATCACTGCCGCCATCTAAATTATTGTTTTCAGGTATTGTGGGCAGAGAACCTGTTTCGGTTAAGTCTAAGGTAAAGGTTATAAAATCTAAATTAACACTGCAGGGGCAGCTGGAATTTACGCATTTATTTTCGAATGTAGAGTCAAGAAGTGAAATTGTTGCTATATTTTTGGCAGTTTTAGAAATGATCCGAAATGAATCGGTTGAAATTACTTATGCAGATAACAAAATTTTGTTGAATAATACACAGCACGGTGATGAAGATGACTCATATGAATAGAATAGAAAATGGAGTAGAGGCTATATTATTTATTGCAGGGGATGGCGTTGCAGTTGAAAAATTAGCTGAAATATTTGAAATGTCTGTACAGGATATGGAAAACGTTATGTCTGCATTTATGGACAAGTACAATTATGCATCGCACGGGCTTAAAATATTACATTATGGCAATTTTTATCAATTGGCGACAAATCCTGATATGTATGAATATTTAAGCAAATTCGCCGGTATAAAAAAAACAAACAATTTATCCCGTGCAGCGTTAGAAGTCCTTTCTATTATTGTATATAACCAGCCTGTCACACGAAGTACCATAGATAAAATAAGAGGCGTAGACAGTTTTGGTCCTCTTAAGAAATTGCTGGATAAAGAAATCGTTGAAGAACAAGGGCGCCTGGAAGCACCAGGCATGCCGATATTATATGGTACCACTGCAAACTTTTTAAAACTGTTTGGCTTAAATGGATTAGAAGATGTTCCCGACTTAGATGCCATGCAAATGACTATAGATGAAAACATAGCAGCGGTTGAACCAAAACCGGGAGAAGAAGAGGAATGAAAATATTCTGGTTGCTTTGCTTGCTTATACCTATTTTTATTTTATTTGTTCCAATCTATGTTCGGATATTCTTTTCAGACGACTTAAATTTAAAAATAAAGGTTTTGGGTATTCCGCTATATGATAGTAAAAAACAAAATAAAAGAATAGATAAAAATGTGTCTGATGCCAAAATGAAGGACAGCGAGTTTCAGCAGCCCAAGGAGCAGGAAACGATACTGGTACGGGCTGAGCGAATATTGTCTTTACTTAAAAACTATTTTGCCTTGTTTATGCAGGCGCTGGATATATTAAAAGAACATTTACAAAAAGAAACGGTTTTCCGCGTTTTTAAATTTCATTTTGATTTTGGCTTAGGTGATGCGGCGCTGACGGGTATATTTGCAGGGGCTGTGTATACGGTTACCAACGGCTTTCATGCCTATCTGAACGAGCATTTTAAAATTCGGGAAAAGGAATTTCAGGTTAAGCCGGACTTTGAAAAAACACGGTTTTCGACCTTATTGGAGATTAAATTTTGTGTATCTATATTTTGGTTGCTGCGATTATTGTATAAAGAACGGCATGTTTTGTTAAAATTATATATATTACAAAATAAGAAAGATGGTGTTAGTGATGTTAGAGCATCCGATTAATGGCATGATGAATAGTGCAATGGAAAATTTAAAACAGATGGTAGATGTAAACACAATTGTCGGCAATCCCATTATGGCGCCGGATGGTACAGTTGTTATACCTGTTTCAAAAGTTAGTTTTGGATTAGCAGCAGGCGGCAGTGAGTTTACAAGCAAAAAAGAAGCAGAAAATTATCCGTTTGGCGGCGGTGTGGGCGCGGGTGTTTCCATTAACCCGGTGGCTTTTCTTGTGGCAAATGAAACGCAGGTTAAGCTGCTTCCGGTTGATGAATCAGATGCGGCTTCCAAATTGATTGACTACGTACCGACGATGGTAAACAAAATCATAAACCTTTTCCCCAAAAAAGATACAGAAACAACAGAAGAATAATTTAGATTGCCGCTTAATATCATACTATTGGGCGGTGATTTTTTTGAAAAAAATGATATTGTTTTTTCTGTTTTTGTATCTGCTTTCTATGGGTGTAAATTGCGCTGCATTAGAAATTTCCGCGGTGTCGGGTGTACTGTATGAGCCAATATCCGGCAGAGTGCTGTATGAGAAAAACAAAGACCAGAAAATGCCAATGGCAAGTACGACTAAAATTGTGAGCGCGATTACAGCGATAGAGAATGGAAACTTGACAGATATAGTAACAACAAGCAAGCTGGCAGCAGACGTAGAGGGCTCTTCTATTTGGTTAGAGGAGGGTGAAAAACAGACATTAGAGAATTTATTGTATGGCATGATGCTGTCATC
>CALXJH010000102.1 GCA_944388555.1 uncultured Clostridia bacterium | reverse complement strand
TATTGATCAGACTATGTCTGTGCCCTTTTGGGCAATAATGACACATGCCGGGAAGCAGAATTTCTTCTTCGCTATCATACAAAACTTTACCGCTTCCTGAAACAATATAAATTATCTCGCTGTTGGTTTCATGTATATGCATGCCAATAGAAGCACCGGGTTCTAAATTCCCAAACATAATTTTATTTTTTTCATCCTCAAATTTCGTTAACTGTGTCTCTTTTTCTCCGCCTCGGAAATGCGGAATAACTGTTTTATCCAGCTCTTCAAAAACAATACGCATTTTCTGCCCCCTTTGAGCACTTGTGCCCGATATAAAAAAGCCCGCATATACTGACCCCTGCGAGCTTTATTTTAAACTTAATTTTAATATCCGCTTTTGTCTTCACGCACACGGATGAGCACTTCATTTAACGTATTTTCAACGCTGTTAAGTGTATTGGTAACATATTCTTTCGTTGCCATACGCATATTTCTTGCTTCTGTCTGTGCGTTATCCATAATTTCTCTTGCTTTTTCTTCTGCCAGGCGTGCAATTTCATGCTCGCTTACCATCACCGTTACTTTATCTGCTGCGCTCTTTAAGATATTATCGGCTTCGCGCTGTGCATCTCCTATAATTCTTTGTCTGTCACTTGTAATTTTTTGTGCTTCCTTAATTTCTTCCGGAATTTTCAAGCGAATATCTTTAATTGTTTCAAACAATTCTTCTTTGTCCGCAAAACATTTGGATGTAAATGGAATAGACCATGCGCCTTCTAATGTTTCTTCCAGAATATCAATCAACTTCATCAATTCCACCGGAATTTCCTCCTTTATTTTAACTTCATTTTAATCTCATTCATAATCTCATTGGGCACAAGTCCTTCTAAATTGCCGCCCAGCGCACCAATCTCTTTTACCACGCTGGAACTCAAAAACGAATAATTCTGGCTGGTTGCCATAAACAGTGTTTCGGTTTCGGGATTCAAATTCTTATTCATGAGTGCCATTTGAAATTCATATTCAAAATCCGTAACCGCCCGCAAGCCCTTTACAATTACACTCGCTTCTCTTTGCTTTGCATAATCTGCAAGCAACCCATCGAAAGTAACAACTTCTATGTTTTGAATATCCTTGGTTACCCGCTGAATCAATTCAATGCGCTCCTGCACTGTAAACAGAGGTGTTTTGCTCCTGTTTACAGATACTGCAACAATCAGTTTATCAAAAATCGCCGACGAACGCTTGATGATATCCAAATGTCCATTCGTAACAGGGTCAAAACTACCGGGATATATTGCTGTTTTCATGCTATTCCGCCTTTTCGTCTTTTTTATAAATGGTAATAAACACTCTTCCGTATTTTGCCTGTCTTGCTACACAAAATCCTGAAAAAACAGGAGGAATTGTTTCGGTTTCCAGCACGATAATTCCGTCATCAAGCAGTACAGGCGAAAGTTTTTCCATCACTTGCTCCTCAATCCCTTTCGAGTAAGGAGGATCTAAAAAAATAATATGGTACTGACATGCAGAATTCTTTTCTAAATAGCTTTTCCAGTCGGAAAAATATACGCGTGCACAAGTTTCCAGCCTTGTAGCCTGAAGGTTCTGTTTGGTTGCCGCAATGGATTTTTTAGAATGATCTACAAAATCACATCTGGCGCTGCCGCGGCTGAGCGCTTCTATGCCGAGCGCACCTGACCCGCTGAACAAGTCCAAAACAACGGCGTCCGGAAGATAGGGGGATATGGATGAAAAAAGTGATTCTTTAACTCTGTCCAAGGTTGGACGTACATCCAAACCATCAGGTGCAAACAACTTATGTCCTCTGGCTTTTCCTGAAATAACCCGCATACTTCCTCCAATACTTCTGCGTATAAAAACACCTAATTATATTTTACCTAAAACAGGGGATTTGTCAAGAGCAAATCGACTATTTTTTAATATTTTTTTACTTTAAACTTAAAAATTCTACCTTTTTTTCCAATTTAATTTAATATTTCTGTAATTTCTTTTTTAAAAAAGCAATGGTGCAGAACACTGTTTAAAGTTTTCTTTTCTTGTTGACTTACGCAAAGTACACCCGATATCAGTCCATCCACCGCCTCTTTTGCCTGATACAATAAAGCCGTATCCTCCATGGGGTTTGCCGTTTTAAGCGCCGGAATTCCATGCTGCCTTGTGCCGAAGAAGTCGCCGGGACCGCGCAATTTTAAATCCATTTCGCTGATATAAAACCCGTCGGTTGATTTTTCTATAACTTTTAGGCGCTGCAGTGTTTCGGGATTCCTGGTTTGCGCAAACAAAATACAATAGGATTTCTTTTTTCCTCTGCCTACGCGTCCACGCAGCTGATGGAGCTGGGATAAACCGAACCGCTCCGCATTCTCTATGATCATAACCGTCGCATTCGGAACATCTACGCCCACCTCTACGACCGTTGTCGCTACTAAAACAGATATTTTTGCGTCTGCAAAATCCTGCATAACACTTTCTTTTTCTTTATCCTTCATCTTGCCGTGCAAAAGACCAACGACAGTGTTTGGCAAGACAGAGCGCAGCTTTTCTGCAAAAGACGTTGCATCTTTTGCGTCTACCGCATCCGACTCCTCTACCAAAGGACATATAATATAAGCCTGCTCTCCTGCGGCAATTCTTTCTTTTAAAAACGTATATACCCGTGTACGGTAGTTGTCTCCTACACAAAATGTATCTACTTTCTGGCGTCCCGGCGGCAGAGAATCAATAACCGAAATATCCAAATCTCCATACAGAATCAGCGCTAACGTGCGTGGAATAGGCGTTGCCGTCATGACCAGCACATGCGGACTTTTCCCTTTTAAGCCTAACTTTGTGCGCTGTGTCACCCCAAAACGATGCTGTTCGTCGGTGACCACCAATCCCAAATTCTGAAAGGCTACGTCTTCCTGAATCAAAGCATGCGTACCGATAACCAATCGCACGTCGCCGCTTGCAAGTCCATTTTTTATCTTCTGTTTTTCTTTTTTAGATGTAGAGGAAGTCAAAAATGCCGTTTGAACCTCCGGAAACAAGTTCTGGAGTGTCTTATAATGCTGCAATGCTAAAATTTCTGTCGGCGCCATCATAGCTGCCTGATAGCCGTTTTTTAAAGTCAGATCCATAGCGTATGCCGCAACCGCCGTTTTACCCGATCCCACATCCCCTTGAATCAAACGATTCATTGCAAAACCGGACACAAAATCCTCTTTTACCGTACGAACAACCTTTTGCTGTGCTTCCGTTAAACAAAAGGGCAGGCGCTTTTCAAACGCACCATCTATTTTCGTATAAACTATACCTTTTTTCCGTCCCATATATTTTAGTTTTGCAACACTCATCTGAAACAGGAAAAACGCCTCAAAAGCAATCCGCTGCCGTGCTTTTTCCAATACAAGGTAGTCAACGGGAAAGTGGATATTTTGTATGGCTTCCTGCAAGGGCATGAGTTTATATTTTTCCATAACCGAAACAGGCAGCGGCTCGGGCATCAGCGGCAAATAACGCTGTATGGCTTCGTGCAGCATTTTCTGTAATGTTTTATTGCCGATTCCTTTGTTCATCGGATAAACCGGAACAATTTTTCCCGTCACGCGGCTGTTTTCATTCGATTCTACCACCGGGTTTACCATCTGTAATCCGCGGTTTGATTTTTCTACTTTACCATATAACGTATATAAGACATTCGGTCTTAGCATGCGATCTATGTAAGGCTGATTATACCAAACGCATGAAAAAGTGCCGGTCTCGTCCACAAACACAGCAGAAGAAATAGAAAAATTGCGGCGCTTTCGGTATGTGCGGACGCCGCCTTTTAACCAGCAATTCACACACGTTTCCATTCCCGGAACAAGCGCTTCGGCAGAAACATAGCTGCGGCGATCCTGGTAACTTGTGGGATAATATGTAAGCAAATCATAGATGTTTAAAATGCCGTGCTTTTTAAACTCCTGCGCCCGTTTTTCGCCTA
>CALXJH010000101.1 GCA_944388555.1 uncultured Clostridia bacterium | reverse complement strand
CGTATGTAGGTGCAAATGCGTTTTCACACAAGGCAGGCATGCATATTGATGCAATTCGCAAAAACAGTAAAACTTTTGAGCATGTCACGCCCGAAAGTGTCGGAAACACGCGGAAATTCCTGGTTTCCGATTTATCCGGCAGCGGCGCAATTCTCGAAAAAATCCAGGAGCTTGCTCCGCATATCGAAAAAAACTCTCCCGAAACAAAATCAGTATTAAAAGAACTTAAAGATTTAGAATACGAAGGCTATCAATTTGAAGGCGCCGAAGCCTCTCTGGAACTCCTGATTTTGCGTAATCTGGGCCTGTATCATCCGACTTTTGACCTGGATAAATTCCAGGTGGTTGTAGATGAGCCTTCAGGCACGTTCAGCTCCTCTGCTGTTGTTAAAATTGAAAGCAGCGGCAAAACCGAAATTACCGCTGATGAAGGCGATGGACCTGTCAACGCTTTAGACAAAGCGCTGCGCAAGGCTTTGGAGGTATTTTATCCACAGCTGAGTCAGGTGCGGTTAACGGATTTCAAAGTTCGCGTTTTAGACTCCGACCACGCAACTGCCTCCAAAGTTCGTGTTCTAATTGAAAGCAGTGACGGGAAAACCTCCTGGACCACTGTCGGCGTTTCAACCGATATAATCCGCGCCTCCTTTAAGGCTGTAACCGACTCATTGGAATACTATCTTATAATCAATAAAAAAATATAAAAAGCAAGACAAAAAGTCTTGCTTTTTCGTTTATGTGGTTGTATAATGTTGGTACAAAAGGTTATTAGGAAAAAATGACCAGATGTTAGGAGGAAAAAATCATGAAAAATCAGTACCTGTGGATCGATGCAACAGATTTTCAGGACAGAGGTGAATGGTTGCTAGATACGCAATTTACCCACTTAATGGGGTCACCGTATCTTTTAGCATGTTTTCATCCCGGTGTTCCTGTTGCGGATGCCACAGTAAAAACAACATGGGAAGGTCAAAAGATGGCGCGTATTTGGGTTCGCACCAAAAACTGGTATCATCCATATGCGCCCGGTATTTTTAACATTGCAGTGAATGGTGTTAAAAATTCAGTAGATTTAGGCGATAGCCCTACACATGATTGGTATTGGCATTTAGCCGGCGATTTTGAATTACAGCAAGGTGATCTTGAAATTTCGCTTTGTGATAAAACCGGTTATTTTGCTCGTGCAGCTGCTATCATTGTTACAGATGATATGGATTATGTGCCGCCGCGTCCTACGGCTGAGTACATAAAAGAAAGAGCTAAGTTAACAAACAAGAATCTAACGCCAACTTTTTTTGGCAAATATGACGTTGTTGTATGTGGCGCTGGTCCTGGCGGTGTACCAGCCGCAATTGCCGCAGCCAGACACGGTGCAAAAACACTTTTGATTAGCGGCAGACCTGTTATTGGCGGCAACGCCTCCAGCGAAGCCGGCGTTGGTTTCAACGGTGCTTCTTCCAGACAGTTCAATGCACGCGAAGGCGGTATTGCGGAAGAAATTGTCCGTACAAATTTCACAATGAAAAAAGGTTGGACCGCAACTTTAGAAAGTTTATGTCAAAAGGAAGAAAACCTGACTGTCATTTATAACTATTTTGTAAATGGTGCGGAAACCAAAAACAATACCATTGAATCCATTACGGCTGCCAACGTATTGACAAATGAACAAATTACTGTTACTGCATCCCAGTTCATTGATTGCTCCGGTGACGGATGGCTTGGATACCATGCAGGTGCAAAATATCGTATAGGACGAGAAGCAAAATGGCAGTACAATGAAGAATTTGCTCCCGAAGTATCCGATACAAGAACCATGAGCGGATGCATTATAAATGGATATCACCGCGGTGAACCTATCTTCCTTGAAACGGATCATGAAGTTCCTTATGTCGCACCGGATTGGGTACCTAAATTCCCTAAGGGTAAAGATTACGGCAGAAACATTGAGGGCATTGGCACCCAATGGTGGCTTGAAGCACCCAATATCTATGACGATATTTATGATGCTGAAATGGCTCGTGATGAATTGTTCCGCATCCTGCTGGGCCACTTTAACTATCTGAAAAATCTATGGGACGAAAAAGACCGCACCAAAAACTATATATTTAACTGTATGCCGATGTATGACGCAAAACGTGAATCCAGAAGATTTGTGGGCGATTATGTGCTGACTCAAAATGACTGCATGGAAGGAAAAACATTTGAAGATACTGTTTCACATACCGGCTGGCCTATTGATTTGCACAATCCGAAAGGTATCTACTCGGGAAAAGAAGGTCCATTTTTCTCAAACACACATATTCCGCTGACCAAAGTACCTTTCAGAAGTCTTTATTCTGTAAATATAAATAATCTGATGTTTGCAGGCAGATGCGCCAGCGTTTCGCACATTGCACTTGGGACCTGCCGTATTCAAAACACAATTGCCTGCGAAGGCCAAGCCGTTGGAACTGCAGCTGCTATATGCGTCAAAGATTCCATCACTCCGCGTGAACTGGCCCAAACCAGAATGGAAGAATTTCAGCAAATTCTGTTAAAAGATGACCAATATATTCCAGGAAAAATCAGTACAGATCCTCTCGATATTGCAAGAAAGGCAACCGTTACAGCTTCCTCTGTTAAACCGGGTGAAGAATATTACGAACACATCGGCAATGAAACAGAAGGATACGAACTCAACAAACAGCGCGCTACTTTCTTCGCTCGTGATGTCTCTGATTATATCGGAAGCGTGTGGACGAAACTTACAAATAAAACAGACGAAGAGAAAACTGTTTTGTTCCATGTTCGTTTGCAGGCAGACCCTGACGGCTATGTTACCGAGGAAGATATTTGTACTCAATCTGTAAAATTACCTCCTAACTCTACAGACTGGTATGAAATAAAAATTGATGTTACCACAAAACTGCGTTATTTATGGATGTGGACAGACAAAAATCCGGGGGTTTGGTGGCATATGTTTGAGGCCTCTGCTTTGGACCATACCTATTCAGAACGTGAGAAAGAAACAGATACTTTCCGCAATATGCGTGGAAAAACACACTGTGTTCTTCTGAAAAAACCTGATATTCGTATGGCAAACTGCGCCGCTGAAAATATTATCAATGGCTACTCCAGAGCAAATGACGCTGTAAATTACGAATGGGTTTCTGATCCAGACCAAGGCTTGCCGCAATGGATCGAACTCAAACTTGATAAACAGCAGCCAATCAATACCATTTATGTAACGCTTGATACGGATATGACGAACCCGTCCATGCTGCGTCCGTATGAAGAATATCCGCATACTTTAGTTCGTGCCTATACCGTAGAAGTACATGATGGTACAAAATGGATTCAGGTCGGAGATGTAAAAGATAACTATTTAAGAAGAATCACGCATAAATTCTCCCCTATCAATGCTACCGCTGTACGGATCCGCGTAACAGAAACTGGAGACAACGCAACTGCCAGAATCTTTGAAGTACGTATCTATAACGAATAAATATTGCGTTTATATACTAAAAAAGCAGGATGTGTTTTTCACATCCTGCTTTTTTATTTTTCCTTTTTAATTTTGTCCCAATAGTTTTTATATGCTTGTTCGTTTTTATTTTCTCCAAATGCATAATATCTTTTATTTTTGATTGCATCCGGCAGATATTGCTGTTTGACATAGTGATTCGGATAATCATGCGGATACAAATAATTCTGCCCCTTTTCCAAGTTTCCCTCACCGTCATAATGCATATTCTGCAGCTGACGTGGAACAGAACCTGTATCAATATGTTCGATATCATACAAAGCTGCATTGATAGCACAATATGCAGAATTAGATTTGGGTGAAGTGGCAAGTAAAAGCGCAGCCTCTGCCAACGGTATCCGAGCCTCTGGAAATCCTAACATGAGCGCAGAATCTACACAAGCTTTTACAATTGTAATTGCCCCCGGATACGCCAACCCGACATCCTCACAAGCAATTACCATCAACCGTCTGCAAATGGATTGTATATCTCCGGAAGTAATCAGCCTGGCCAAATAATGCACGGCAGCGTCCGGATCGCTTCCGCGTATTGATTTTTGCAAGGCACTCAAAAGATCATAATGCCCGTCGCCATCACGGTCATATTTTAAGCTTGCGCGCTGTGTTGCTTGCTCTGCATCTGTAACTTTGATAAAAATATCCGTTTCGGGTACACTTGCGCAGCTAAGCACAGCAATTTCTAACGCATTCAGTGCTTTGCGAACATCCCCATTTGCCATATGACAAATGTGCGTCATAGCCGACTGTTCGACATGTATGGTTTTGCTATACTCTTTCTGCAGATACAGCACCGCACGCTCCAATACACTCTGTATTTCTTCTGGCTCTACCGGCTTGAATTCAAATACACTGCACCTTGATAAAATAGCGTTATAAATGTAGAAATAAGGATTTTCAGTCGTGCTGGCTATCAAAGTTACTTTTCCGTTTTCAATCACTTCCAGCAACGACTGTTGTTGTTTCTTATTAAAATTTTGTATTTCATCTAAATATAAAATAACGCCATCTATTGTATCAAATCCATCTAACTGGCTGATTATGGCTTTCACATCTGCGACAGAAGCGTTTGTCGCATTCAATTTATATAATTTTTTACCCGCAGTTTCTGCTGCAATGTTTGCAACCGTTGTTTTTCCGGTCCCCGACGGACCGTAAAAAATCATATTTGGTATTTTACCGCTGTTTAATATATTACGCAGGATTTTTCCCTCACCCAATATATGTTTTTGTCCCGCAACCAAATCTATATTATCGGGACGAACAGAAACCGCCAGTGGCACTTGATTTCCCATAATTCACACACCTTTAAGAAAAAGGGGCGCTTTTTACGCCCCTTTTTTGTTTTAATAAAGCGGATGTTTGGTACAAAGCGCTTCTACTTTTGCACAAACTTCTTCTTTTGTTCCTTCATAGTCCTTAATCGTCTTTGCAATTAAATCTCCTACCACTGCTAAATCATCTTCTTTAAAGCCTCTGGATGTAACTGCCGGCGTTCCAATGCGAATACCACTGGTAATGAACGGACTCTGCTTATCAAAAGGAATCGCATTCTTATTTACAGTAATATGTACGCTGTCTAATCTTGCTTCCAGCTCTTTTCCGGTTATTCCGGTATCTGTCAGATCTAATAACATTAAATGGTTATCTGTACCACCCGAAACAAGCTTAATTCCGTTATCTACAAGTGTTTTTGCCAACTGTGAAGCGTTTTTTACGATTTGCTGCTGATAAGCTTTAAATTCCGGTTTCAAAGCTTCTCCAAAACATACGGCTTTTGCAGCTATGATATGCATCAAAGGACCGCCCTGAATACCTGGGAAAACAGCTTTATCTATCTGCTTTGCATATTCTTCTTTACACAGAATCATACCGCCTCTGGGGCCTCTTAATGTTTTGTGTGTAGTAGTTGTCACAAAATCCGCAAAAGGAACCGGATTTGGATGTAAACCTGCAGCAACTAACCCGGCAATATGCGCCATATCTACCATTAAGTATGCACCGCATTTTTTAGCGATTTCTGAAAAACGTGCAAAATCAATCACTCTTGGATATGCACTTGCACCTGCTACAATCATTTTAGGTTTATGCTCCATAGCAAGTTTTTCTAAAGCATCGTAATCAATCGTATTGGTATCCTCTGTAACGCCGTATGGAACAATATTGAAATATGAGCCTGAAAGATTCACCGGACTTCCGTGTGTTAAATGTCCGCCGTGTGCCAAATTCATTCCAAGAATTGTATCGCCCGGCTTCAACATGGCGAAATATACAGCTGTGTTTGCCTGCGCGCCTGAATGCGGCTGCACATTGGCATGTTCTGCGCCAAAAATCTCTTTTGCACGATCTCTTGCTAAATTTTCAACAATATCCACCTTTTCACAGCCACCGTAATATCTTTTGCCCGGATATCCTTCGGCATATTT
>CALXJH010000100.1 GCA_944388555.1 uncultured Clostridia bacterium | reverse complement strand
AGAAAATAGCGTACGCGTCGCCAAATCCGACAAAACAACCAGCAATCCGCCGGAAAAAGCGCAAAATGGCACCAAAAAGCGTATATCCAGTCCTAAAATTCTTCTGGCAATATGCGGAACGATGAGTCCTGCAAATCCGAGAAGTCCCGCAAAGGAAACGACTGCAGCGCATAGAACACTAGATAGCAACAGTGCAACGAAGCGAACAAATCGTACTCTGACGCCAAGGCTCTGCGCCAACTCATCTCCAAGGCAGAGCAGATTCAGCCGGGAAGCCATAAGCCACGCACAGAGCAATCCCACAAATATCATGATACAAGGCACCGGAAGATCTTCCATGTATACGCCGGAAAAACCGCCGGCAGAAAAAGAAGAATAAGACGAAAGCGTCTCGGGATAAAGCTGAGATAAAAAGGATATGCCTGCATTAAAAAGCGCTGCCACTGCAACACCCGCAAGAATCACCGTTGTTTTCGCAAAAAAACGATGTCCTGTAAACGAAATCCCAAGAACCGTCAAAGTAGTACAAAGCGCGCCAACAAACGCCGCAACGGGCAGGAACGGATATGCCATCGGAAATAGACTGAGAAGAAGCATCACCGCAAAACCGGCTCCAGCATTTACGCCTATTACATTAGGACTGCACAAATCGTTATCGGTAGCGGTCTGAAGAAGAAGTCCTGCAACAGCAAGACCTGCGCCAGCAAAAAGCGCTCCTATAACCCGTGGCAGCCGCAGTTCAAAGATAATAATCGCTACTGAAGAATCACTTTTTTTACCGAAAATCCCATCAAATAATTGTGAAAAACTTAAGTGTGTGCTACCCAAAAGCAATCCCGCGGCGATACTGCCAGCAAGAAGAACTAAGAGTAAGGGAAAAACGGCTACAAGCTTTTTTTTAGTCATTTATTATCCTCCAATGGATACAAGAGATCCGTCAGATATCTATATGCTTCGTCCCAGCGCGCGTTGGGCTTATAATGAAAAAGATCTTTAGGCAAATAAGTAAAACGATTGTTTTTTATCGCCTCAAGGTCACGCCAGCCACTCTGCTCAAAAACACTGTTCATATATGCTATTGCCGCTTCTTCATCTCCCTGCGGCACAATGAGTATGACATCCGGTTGTCTTACAAGTACATGCTCCAGTGAGAGTCCCTCTGATAAAGCCCCTGCCTCGTCCGCAATATTAAGCGCCCCTAACTCTTCAAGCATAATACCAACAAAATGATCCTTTGCGGTTTTTGCTTTTGTTGCCGAATCACCCGAGCCTGCTCTGATAAACAGAACCGATACCGGATTTTGTTTCTGTTCCGAGCGTCTGTGTGCCTCATTGAGTGCCTCATCTACCCTTTTTTTAAGTCAACCCCATATGTTTCATAGGCTTTTGTGTTTCCGGTTATATCCGTAAAAATTTTCAGTATAGCAAGATATTCATCCACTGTTTCTTCGGTAAAAGCAGCGCACGGAATACCTGCTTTGCTAAGCCTTTGGCATACCTCCCTTTGTGCGGATATATCCGCGGAAGCTATTACAAAGTCCGGCTTACTTGCCGCAAGCAGCTCTGTGTCAATTTTAAGTCCTGCACCGTCATCTACAAGAACTGTTCCCGCAGCGGCAAAACCACGCTCTACCGAATCTCCGACTGTGGCCACAATGCTTCCTCCTGCAAGTTTCCACATTTCTGCAAAAGAAGAAAAAAGCACCGCTACCCTCTGAGGCCGAGATTCGAGCGTTAATTTACGTCCAGTTGAATCTGTAAATGTATACGGAAATTTCGCTTCTTCCTCAATAGAAGATCCGTTCTGAGTAAAATCTGGATTATTTTGGCTTGCATTACAAGCGCAAAGCAGTAAAATAATCAATAGAATAAAAAAACGCCGAATTTACGAACCATAAAAAACCTCCAATCATACAGAAAACAGAAGCACGCTTTCGTGCTTCTTTTATTTTCTGCTCAAAAGGATTCTTTTAAGGCCTTAAATCCAATGCGTATGGTATGGCAGATCCTATTTGGCAACCTATTTATCCGGAATGTGTTTTCCGGGTAAGAAATACCGCATAAGGCGGTCAATGCAGCCGCGCAATATGGCGCGGCTGCATTTGAGTATATCAGCAGGTGGCACCGCCCACCACTGTTTTTTTCATTACAGTTTCCTTGTCGAGTTTGCCATTCAGCAGCTTATCCTCTACATAGTCAAATCCAAGACGTGCAATCGTATCAGCAAAACGTTCACCTGAAATGCCTTCGTCACGGAAGAACAAAATGGCCTTTTCCACAATCTCGATAACTTCTTCTTCAGTAGTAAATATTTTAGAAAGCGGTTTACCTTCCGCTACTTTTTTGCCCCAGCGGCCGCCGATATATATTTTATAGCCATAAGTACCCTCTTCAAGTGCATTGAATGGGCACTTATTCACACAACGACCGCAATGATTGCAGATTTCAGGGTCGATGAAAAGTTTTCCATCCTTCATTGAAGCCGCCTTAATCGGGCAAAGTTTCTCGATTTGACAAACCTTACAACCGCGACACTTTGAAAGATCGGGTTCCGGCAGGCGCTGGCCTATGATTCCTAAATCGTTAAGATTAGGTTTCACGCAGTTGTTTGGACAACCGCCCACTGCCAATTTAAATTTATGTGGCAGTGAAACATTATGATACCCGACATAGAACAGATCATGTAGTTTCTGGCTCAAATCAAAGGTATCGCAAAGACCATACTGGCAAGTTGTGCCCTTGCAGGATACTACAGGCCGTATCTTAGAACCGGTTCCACCAGTCTCAAGTCCGTTTTGATTTAAGTATTCAATAAGCGCCTCAAGTTTATCATAAGGAACGCACTGAATCTCAAGTGTTAGTCTTGTAGTCATCGTAACTTCACCCGAGCCGAAGCGCTCCGCAGCGTCTGCTACTGTTCTCTGCTCTTCGCTTGTCAGCTTGCCATTGCGTGTAATAACACGCACATTAAAGCGATCGGGATAACGTTTATCCTGAAGACAACCAAGTCCCTTTACACGCTTTATTTCCTCTGGTGGCAGCGCAGCAGAAGAAAAATCAACCTTTACAGTATTAAAGGTAATTCCACCCTCCAGTACTTTTGTGTTGGTATATCCATAATATTTAAGACGATTCTGGAGGAAATATCCGCGCTTACCTCTCGCGCATACTAAAAGCAGCTTTTCATCTTTATCTAATCCGCCAATCGGACCGGTAACTTTAGACAAATCTACCCATTTTGCTCCTGGAATACCGGCTGTCGGCAGAACATCAATAACCTTATAATCCTTCGCAGCTCCAGCAGCATATTCCGCGGGTGTAAATGTTTCAAGCGCTCCTGAAAGTTTGTTTTCAAGTATATAACACGCCTGGGTAAATGGATGAATTGCCGTTGAGAAAGGCGGTGCATAAGCAAAATCAAGCGTGTTGAAATCATCGACTGTCATGCCAGCCGCAATACCGGTGACAGCAATATCAATCATTTTGTCAACCGCTCCGGCACCAAGCACCTGAATACCAAGCAGTTTGCGTGCGGCTCTGTCCGCAATTAGCTTGGTGGCAAAAAATGAACTTCCCGGATAATAATGCGCCTTATCATCTGTAACACATACCACGGTGACTGGATCGTACCCCTCATTACGCGCCTGTATTTCGGTAAGTCCAGTGCGTCCGGCATTCAAATCGGGCAGGAGTTTTACCACCCCGGTTCCAAAACATCCTTCATAAGAATCCTCCTCACCCAACATTGCCTTAGCCATAACTCTGGCGGTGATGTTCGCGGTAGATCCCATTGCAGACCACTGCGGTTTGCCAGTCTGTCTGTTATGTACCATCGCACAGTCTCCGACAGCGTAAATATCTGTAAGATTGGTGCGCATCTGAGCGTCAACGACAACCGTTCCTTTGAACATTTCAATGCCTGTGTCCTTGAGGAAATCCGTGGCAGGACGGATTCCAATAGCAAGAACCACTATATCCGCAGATATAGATCCATTATCCGTTACTATTCCTTCGGCACGCGATTCCCCTTTTACCGAAAGGATTCTACTGCCTGTTATCACACGAATCCCAGCGTCTTTTAACCGACGTTTTGCATAATCTGCCATTTCTGTGTCAAAAGCGTTCGGCATTATCTGTGGTGCAGCATCCACAACTGTCACTGCAATACCTTGTGATTTAAGGTTTTCTGCCGCCTCAAGTCCGATAAAGCCAGCACCTACAATCGCGGCATTGCGACAACCGTTTGTTTTCACATAATCAAGAAGGGAAATTGCATCATCCGGTGTGCGCATGCAGAAAACCCCTGGCAGATCCTTTCCCGGCATATCCGGTACAACAGGAACTGCGCCGGAAGCGATAACCAATTTGTCATAACTTTCTGTAAAACTCTCACCGTTTTTTACAGCTCTAACTGTCTTTTTCGATGGATCTACAGCAGTTACTTCACAACCGGTCATAACCTGTGCACCTGTAAGGCCCATATATTTCTGAGATGTATTTACGATAAGTTCGTCCCTTGTTGCAATCAGCCCTCCAACATAATAAGGCAGCCCACATCCGGCATAAGATATATCCTCACTTTTGGTAAGCACCTTTACCTGCGCGTTACGGTCTTCCCTTAAAGCTTTGCAGCAGCCTTGATCCCGGCAGCTACACCACCCACAATTAGAATTTTCATAATTCTCCTCCGTTCCTGGATAATGTTTTTAAAAAAATCACTGTTACTCACAAAACATGATTTTTATGTCTATTTTTAATAAAAATTTCGTAATTTGAAGTATTAACATTTTCCTGAATATTCACACTTCTTGATAGCGTTATTTTAGCAGGTTCAAAAGAAAAAGTCAATATATGCAAAAAAATACATCAAGAAAAACCCATACACTTTTCGTTAAAAACCAACTATATTTGGGCAAATATTTTACACATAAAAACAGAGCAAAGTTTTCCTTTGATCTGGCATAGCTTCTTTTGAAAATTTATATAACATAATTTTTTAAGGTGTCGCACAATAGATTATAATCCATTAAAAGTAAATGTAAATTTTCACATAGATTTTTTACATCATATTTTTTAGAGCTAAAGTGTATAGCTGCAATTTTTCTGTGAATCACCCGAAAAAAATTGCAAGTGCCGCGTAGGCGTTATGCCTGTGTTTACAAAAGCATATCCGAAGCAAACGTGACTTTTTTGGGATAAGGAGAAGCAGTGACATGCGCAAACTCTGTTTTTGTATAAAAAACAGAGCAAGCTATATAAAGCTTGCTCCGACGTGGTTGCGTGGGGCGGATTTGAACCACCGACCTTCGGGTTGTGAGCCCGACGAGCTACCAGACTGCTCCACCCCGCGATATATAATATATAATTGTCCTTAACGCAATAAATATAATAACACATTTTATCTTACTTGTCAAGTGTTTATTTTTATTTCCCAAATTTTTATTGAAATAATTCGGATTCAATGGTATAATATTTAAAATAAAATCTATACACAAAACGGAGATCTAACAATGATAAATATTTTATTTATAGGGGATATTGTCGGCAGCCCCGGCCGCGAATACATTATACGTAATTTAAACCGGATAAAGCAGGATACTTCTGCCGATATCTGCATTGCAAACGGCGAAAATGTTTCACACGGTAACAGCATAACAACTGCACATGTATTTGAACTGCGCAACGCCGGAATTGACGTGTTTACAATGGGTAATCACACGTTTAACCGAAACATCGCCGATGTTTTTGACTCTTGTCCCTATGTCATCCGCCCCGCCAATTATCACAAAACGTTGCCAGGAAACGGCAGCTATATTTTTGATACAGGTCAATATCGTCTCGGGATTATAAATGTACAGGGACAAGTTTTTTGCGAGCCTATTGACTCCCCTTTTACAGCGGTTGAAGCAGAATACAGAAAAATCAAAGATTCCTGTGACGCAATCCTTGTTGATTTCCACGCGGAAGCTACAAGCGAGAAAGGGGCTATGGGTTATTTCTTAGACGGAAAAGTTACAGCCGTCGTAGGCACACACACACATGTTCAGACAGCCGATGAACAAATTTTACCAAAAGGGACTGCTTTCATCTCAGACGTCGGAATGACGGGCGTACGCCATTCTATTCTTGGGACAAATGTTGATATCATTGTCAATCGCTTTGCTTATCAAAAGAAAGAGCGATTCGAACTTGCTGAAGGAAATGTACAATTCAATGCTGTCATAATCACTGCCGACACCAAAACAGGACTTGCAAAAAAAATAAGAAGGGTGCAATTATTATGAAAATAAGAGTTATATCCATATTTCTTTGTCTGACTATATTTCTGCTTCCAAGCTGCGGTCAAAACAACGATGCTGCTAACCCGAATTTTGGCGGAGAAATTTCTCTTTTTGCCTATACACCTGATACCCTAAACCCATTGCAAACAGCCTATAAAACCAACGCATCACTTTTAACTGCTACTGTATATGCTACTCCTTTAAAAGTAAATCCGGATTTTTCATATTCCCCTTGCTTAGCAGAAAAATGGCAATTTTCAGACGACGGTTATACCTGTACTATGCAAATCCAATCCAATGTTTTTTTTAGTGACGGAACTCCACTTACTGCGGCACATATTTGTTGCTCCATTGAAGAAGTAAAAAAACACCCCGAAAATTTGTACTATGCTGTTAGCGAATATGTAGAAAGCTGTACGGCAAACGGCAACACTTTAACCCTAAATCTTAAAATTCCGGGGACAGGCGTCTTAGCCTATATGAACTTTCCTGTAATCAAGGACACAAGCTCGCTTTTAGGATGCGGCTTATATACCATAGGGACGTCAGATAAAAACGGTTTGATTCTCAACGCAGTAACCGATCCAAACGCAATATACAAACCAAATATTGAAACGATACGCGTGCGCTATTATCCAAAATCTGAAATGTGGGTAAATGGCTTTTTAGCATCTGAAACGGATGTCATTGCTGCAGATATGTCTGTGTTGTCAAAACTCAGTTCAAAAACAAATATAACCGCGCAGGATTTTACAACAAACACCTTTACCTATATCGCTTTCAATCAAAACTCCACCATTATCACAGATCAAAATGCCCGTAAAGCAATCGGGTATCTGATAGATAAAAACGCGCTGATTGAATCGCTGTTTGTCGGATATGCCACCCCAACAAATTCACCGTTTAAGCCGAATACGCTTTATGCACATTTGTATAACGGAGATTTTAATGCAAACCAGCCGCTTGCTAAACAATACTTAGAGCAAAGCAGCGCTGCTCCGAATATGCAATTTTCCATCCTCATAAACGAAGAAAGCGATACAAAAAAGAAAATTGCAGAATACATTTGCGACAAGCTAAATCAAAATGGCATGCAGGTTTCTGTTACGGCGCTCCCTTATGAAGAATATATGGAAAAAATTGATACCGGTGATTATACGGTCTACATTGGTCAAGTCAATATGACAGCAGACCAGGACTTGCGTTTTCTCCTTCACTCTTCTCAAAACAACCTTGGCTATAACAGTTCGTACATGGATACTCTTTTAGATGGATTTGCATCTACGACAAATGAAAAACAAAAAAAAGTGTACGCGCAGGAAATTCAAAAACAACTGTTAGAGCAGGTGCCTATTATCAGTTTATATTATGAAAGCAATGTTTTATTGGTTTCCGAAAAAATCCAGGGTGAATTTTCACCTTTGCCGGATCACTTATATAACGGCCTGGAAACATGGATTGCTGCTAATTAAAACCCATTCAACTATAGCTGCTTGTCTGTTACGATCCAACCTGTAATACACAGAAAGTTTCTTTTCGTGCATTCTAAAAAGCAAAACAAACAGTGGCTGTAAACAACATAAATTTTATAAAAAGTATAAAAATAAATCATCATTTTTAATACAAAAAAAATGTCTGCGCATCTTGCAGACATTCTTTTTATATGTTTTTAGATTTGTTTTTTTATCTCTGAAAGTGTAATTGTTCTTGTGTGCTGTGTATGGAACCACTCTTTATTATTCTTCTTCAGCACGCCAACTACTGCAATCGGGAACCAAGTAAAGGTGTAAAAGTAATAAGGTATATATCCCATAAGTACACGCAAATTCATCTTTCTCTCTAAGCAAAGCACAACAGGTACAGTCAATAACTGAATAATAATAATTGCTCCCCAAATCCAGGGCCCAAAAATATAATCCATTTTAAAGAATCCAAATGAAACATCCGGATAAAAAGTTTGCAGATAACATAAAACAGTTATTAAAAACATCGCAATCAAACGAATCGGCTGAAATAAATAACAAGCAGCATCAATTGGTTTAATATCGTGCTCTTTGATTCCTTTTTTAATCAGTTTAAAGAAAAAGCGGCTGGCAACATCTGCATGCCCCTGCATCCAGCGAACTCTTTGCTTATAAGATTGTGAAAAAGTTAAGGGTTTTTCATCATAAACAATTGCGTCATGCGCCCATGCAACTTTATAATTATTCATAATGAGCTTCATGGTAAATTCCATATCCTCAGCCAAGCAAGTTGCTCCCCAGCCGATTTCTTTTATAATGTCTGTAGAAAGCGCAAATCCGGTTCCGCAAAGCTGGCAGCATAATCCCAACGTATATCTTGCGTATTGGAAGAGGCGGTTAATTGTCCAGAAAGAAATGGCATAGGACATAGAAATCCAGGAATCATATGGATTTTTTGTATCAATATAACCCTGTACCGCTTTGTACCCGCGATTAAACTGCCGGTTCATTTGATTTAAAAATTCGGAATCAATAATATTATCTGCATCGAAAACGCTGATTGCATCAAATTCTTTATCCATTTTAAAGATTTTGTCAAACATCCAATCAAGCGCATAGCCTTTTCCGTGCTTATCTTCGCTCGTGCGTTCATATACGCTGGCACCGTTTTCCCGTGCGATGGCCGCAGTGTTATCTGTACAGTTATCCGCAATTACGAATAGCTCGTAAGCGTCTTTCGGATAATTTAAGCTGTTTGCCGACTTAACTAAATTGGCAATAACAACTTCTTCGTTGTGCGCCGCAACAACCAACGCAAACTTATGTACTTTATTCGAAGTTTTAGCAACTTTAGGTTCTTTTTTGAACAAACAGCCTGTTACCGAAATAACAGAGTAATAGCCACCGATAATCAGCAGCATAATCTGCAACACCATGGTAATAACAAACATGATATTTTCCACAAATTTCACCTCAATTATTTTATTCCGCACAAAACTACTCTATATAATACACCTAATTCTAAAAAAAAGCAAGTCTTTTTTAAAATTTTATTTTAATACTGGACAAAATATGTTAAATAGTGTAAAGTATATAAAAAGTATACGATATATAAAAATCGGAACATAAGGATTACAGAAAGGCTGAACACACCTATGAAAACAAAGTCAATCTACACTTGTAAAAGCTGCGGTTACCAAAGTCCTCGATGGCTGGGCAAATGTCCGGACTGCGGAGAATGGGATACTTTTTATGAGGAACTTACCGAAAAACCTTCAGAAAGAACTGTCGGCACTATGCAATCACAAGCTCTAAAACCACAGCTTATTTCACTAAATGATGTGCACATGTCACAGGAAATTCGTTTTTCAAGCGGCATGGCGGAGTTAGACCGTGTACTGGGCGGCGGCATCGTTGCCGGCAGCCTTGTGCTTGTCGGAGGCGAACCCGGAATCGGCAAATCAACTCTATTGCTGCAAATATGTGCGCATATATCCAATAAAGTTTTGTATGTTTCTGGTGAAGAATCTCCTTCTCAAATCAAATTACGTGCCAAGCGGCTGCATATTGAAAACGAAGCAATATCACTGCTTTGCACAACAGACTTAAATGAAATTGTTGCCGCTTTGGAATCAGCCCGCCCCTCATTGGTTATTGTTGACTCCGTTCAAACCGTTTCAAATCCTCAGATGAATTCCGCTCCCGGTACAGTCAGCCAAATCAAAGAGATTACAATGACTTTGATGCGCATTGCAAAATCAACAGGTATTACTGTTTTTATTGTCGGCCACGTAACAAAAGAAGGTGCCATTGCCGGTCCGCGAGTTTTAGAGCATATGGTAGATTGTGTTTTATACTTCGAAGGTGACAATAATCATATTTTTCGATTGCTGCGTGCTATAAAAAACAGATTTGGCTCAACCAACGAAGTGGGTGTGTTTGAAATGGAAGAAACCGGACTGACAGAGGTTGCAAATCCCTCTGCTGCCCTTTTTGAACATAAAGACACCACCGCGTCCGGCAGCTGCATCACTTGCACTATGGAGGGAAGCCGTCCTTTTCTTACAGAAATTCAAGCGCTGGTCACACCTACCTTTTTTCCTGTTCCGCGCCGCACTGCTTCCGGTATAGACTACAACCGAATGGTTTTGTTGATGGCAGTACTTGAAAAGCGTATAAAACTCTCGCTGTCTAACTACGATGCCTATATCAATATTGTAGGCGGCATGCGTATTACAGAGCCTGCCGCAGATCTTAGTATTGCTATGGCTATTTATTCGAACTATAAAGATATCGTATTGCCTTCCAACCATGCCTTCTTGGGGGAAATTGGACTTTCCGGTGAAATTCGTCCCGTTTCTCTGATTAACACGCGAATCAAAGAAGCAAAAAAGCTTGGGATAGACCATATTGTTATTCCTTATGCCAACTTAAACAAATGCAATGACATAAGCGGTGTAATCGGTGTTAAAAATATTGGTGAAGCCATTCGTACTATCTCAAATTGAACTTACCTAAAATTTTCATTTGTTCCACTTGATCCTGTAAAATTTTTTGAGGATCACTTCCCATTGCAATACATAATGAAATTAAATAAAAAAAGCTTTCTCCTATACACTGTTCTATTTTTTCTCTGCATCTACTGCATAACTCTCCTTGCATCATATTTGTTGCCTCTCCCGGTGTTAGGGAAGGCTGTTTTTTTGCATAAAACTCTATACATCCACAATGCGTAGCAGCTTTTACAATACTTCGTGTCACTTTATCGATTGAACTTGAAAGCTTACTGATTGTATCTGCGATCCCTTTGTTTCTAAAAAAATATTGTTGAATTACTTTTGATAAATGCGTTATTGTGTCATCCATTTTGCTCAATCCTTTCCTCTGCTCTATACATATCCATGGACACGCTGCAGAAAATCAACTCTATCTGCTATTAGCATAACATGTTTTACAGCAAAAAAATGTCAAAATTTCAAATATTTCTTTGACATTTTGTTAAAAAGGTGCTATAATTTATTTTAGGTATTCTTGTTTTTTTACAAAACACACAGGATATCAAGGAGGCATTATAGATGTATCAAGTCGGCGAAAAAATTGTATATCCTATGCATGGTGCGGGTATAGTACAAGCCATAGAGGAAAAGGAAATTTTAGGCGAAAAGCAAAGTTATTATGTTCTAAAAATTCCTTCCAGCGAAATGAAACTCATGGTTCCTGTAAATTCAGCAGAAAGCATTGGTGTTCGTCCTGTCATTTCCTCTTCGGATGCAAAAAAACTTTTTAACAAAATCAAAGATCAGGATGATGAGGATTATCCAAACTGGAACAAACGATACCGTGAAAATCTTTCTAAAATCAAAACTGGTAATATCGTTGAAGTTGCCAAAGTTGTAAAAAGCCTTTCTCACAGAGAAATGGACAAACCTTTATCTACCTGTGAAAAGAAAATGCTGACCAACGCTCGTCATATCTTAGTCAGCGAACTCGTACTTGCAACAGATGACAACGCTGAAACAATTGAAAAAGAAATTGATGCACTGATTGCATTATAATTCTTTTTGATTCTCACAGTTTTTATAAAGACGGAATGCCTATCCGCCTTTTATTCTTTCTTACCGACAAACATAAGATATACATACATTTTCTAAGTCATACCATATTGGGAGGACAAATGGGCAAAATAATCCGCGGTGATTTTAATCCAAACCTTAAAATGCGTAATAAAACGACTGCCATTATTGCAGCAGGTGGAAAAGGGACTCGAATGGGTCTTGATTTTAATAAAATTTTTCTTTCAGTTGATAGCAAACCCATTCTCGCCTACACCTTAGATGTTTTTGAGGCTGCACCTTCTATCGACAGTATTGTATTGGTCTGCAGCCAGGAGGACATGTCACTTTGTCAGGAAATCGTTTCAAGCTTTGGATATACAAAAGTAAAACACTTTATTAAAGGTGGTTCAACCCGTCAGGAAAGTGTACGCAATGGGCTTATGGCCATATCTCCCGCGTGTGACATTGTCATTGTACATGACGCCGCTCGCCCATTGGTAACCCAAGAGCTGATTGACGCAACCATTCAAGCTGCAAACACCTACGGTGCGGCTGCCGTAGCTGTTTCACCGGTTGATACTGTGAAAAGAATCAACGGTTCTATCATCGCAGAAACCGTAGATCGAAACAGTTTGGTTCTCATTCAGACGCCGCAGGCTTTTCGTTACGAAATTCTGAAAAAGGCACATGAAAACGCTTTGCGCAACCATCAGCTTGCAACCGATGACTGTGCATTAGCGGAGATGATTGGTCAGACTGTTACTGTTATCCCAGGAAATAAATCCAATATTAAATTAACAACCCCTGAAGACTATGCAATCATTTCTGCTTATTTATCCTGTTACAGAGGTATGGAGGATACAGATGATGATTAGAATCGGTACAGGTTACGATGTACATCGTTTAACAGAAAACAGGGCGCTTATCTTAGGCGGTGTAAACATCCCCTTTGAAAAAGGGCTTCTGGGGCACTCTGATGCAGACGTGTTGCTGCACGCAATTTGCGATGCAATGCTTGGCGCATGCGCCATGGGAGATATCGGCAAACATTTTCCGGACAACAGCGATGCATATAAAAACATTTCAAGCATTTTGCTTTTAAAAAAAGTTGCTGAAATCATAAAACCCTATTCTGTTTTAAATATAGATGCAACAATTGTTGCACAAGCACCTAAGCTTGCAAATTATATTGATGAAATGCGGAAAAACATAGCTTCCGCTTTAGATACTGAACTATCTGCCATCAGCGTTAAAGCAACTACAACTGAAAAACTTGGTTTTTGCGGCAGAGGGGAAGGCATTGAAGCACAGGCAGTCTGCCTACTTACAAAATTGGAGGAAATTTAACATGGCACAACAAAAAAAATTCGTTGAAGAAATTACTTCTATGGACGTTGATTTTGCAAAATGGTATACCGACATTGTGAAAAAAGCGGATTTAGTAGACTATTCCCGCGTCCGCGGCTGTATGATCATTCGTCCTTACGGCTATGCGATCTGGGAAAATATTCAAAAAAACTTAGATGCAATTTTTAAAGCAACCGGACATGAAAATGTATATATGCCAATGTTCATACCGGAGAGCTTATTACAAAAGGAAAAAGATCACGTAGAAGGCTTTGCGCCCGAAGTAGCCTGGGTAACACACGGCGGTATGGAAAAGCTGACCGAACGCCTTTGTGTACGCCCTACTTCCGAAACGCTTTTCTGCGATCATTATAAAGATGTCATTCATTCCTATCGTGATTTACCAAAAAAATATAACCAATGGTGTTCTGTTGTTCGATGGGAAAAAACAACGCGTCCTTTCCTGCGCTCCATGGAATTTTTATGGCAGGAAGGACACACTGCGCACGCAAGCGCAGAAGAAGCACAAGCTGAAACCATTCAAATGTTAAACGTGTATGCTTCATTCTGTGAAGATTACTTGGCAATCCCGGTAATTAAAGGTCAAAAAACTGACAAAGAAAAATTTGCCGGTGCTGAATCCACCTACACAATCGAAAGCTTAATGCATAACGGTATTGCACTGCAGTCCGGCACTTCACATAATTTTGGGGATGGATTTGCCAAAGCTTTCGAAATTCAATTTACGGATAAGGACAACCAGCTAAAATACGTCCACCAAACATCTTGGGGAATGTCCACACGAATTATTGGCGCTATTATTATGGTGCACGGCGACGATAACGGCCTTGTGCTTCCTCCGAAAATCGCACCCATTCAGCTGGCGATTATTCCCATTGCCCAACATAAGGAAGGGGTATTGGAAAAAGCACAGGAATTGTTAAACCGCTTAAAAGATACTGTACGTGTAAAAATGGATGACAGTGATAAAAGTCCTGGATTCAAATTTAGCGAGCAAGAAATGCGTGGAATACCCCTGCGTATTGAAATCGGACCTAAAGACATTGAAAATAACCAATGTGTTTTGGCACGCAGAGATAATGGCGAAAAGATGGTTGTTTCATTAGATGACTTGGAGGAAATTGTACCTAAAACACTCCAAGATATTCAAAAATCAATGCTTGAAAAAGCGAGAGCGCACCGGGATGCAAGAACTTTTTCTGCAACAGACATGCAGACCTTTGCAAAGCAGCTGGAAGAAACTCCGGGGTTCATTAAAGCCATGTGGTGCGGCGATGAAGCCTGTGAACTTGAAATCAAAGAAAAAACTGGTGCAACTTCCAGATGTATTCCATTTGAACAAGAACAAATTGCTTCCACCTGTATTTGCTGCGGCAAAAAGGCGTCTAAAATGGTATATTGGGGCAAAGCTTATTAAAAATACAAAAATACAAAAATACGAATTTTCTTCTTAAATTCGTTTGCATTTGTATTTTAACTTGAGCATTTGTATTATCTTGTGTATCAACAACTTGTATATTAAAAGGACCATCTCTTATAAAGATGGTCCTTCAATTATATCCATAAAAAACTACTTAATTAGTTTTACACACTTTTATAAATAATTTATAAATTGATTTATGGATTCAAAACCGCAAACATCAAATTCAGATACGCGGCAAATACAATCCATAATAAATAAGGTATCTGTAATTTTGCTGCCCATGTACTGATCTTTGAAAATTCATATATCATGATAAATACAAATACAATCAGTAAAAGCAGCCAAATAAAGGAAAACCACAACGCATTAAATTTGAAGAAGAAAATACTCCACATAAAGTTTATGAAAAGTTGTATAGCATAAACCGACAATGCTCTTTTTGCATTTGTTCCTCCCCTTTTATACACCTCGGCACTTCCTATGCCCATCAAAATAAACAAAATGGACCACACAATCGGAAAAATAAAAGATGGTGGAGAAAGCGGCGGTTTATTTAACTGCTCATATCCTTCTGAAAGTCCACCGGAAATCCATGCGGAAAGCCCGCCAACGATAAGTGCTATTGCAACAGATATTACATATGGTTTAATTTTTTTCCACATAACGCACCTCACTTTTTTTTATTCAATCTATCGTATGATGCAAAATTCAAATTAAGAACTGCTTTGCTCTATGAAACAACACAAGCAATTACAGATAAAACTGCCTTAAACAACTCTCAAATTTTTTTACCATCATTCATTTTAAAATTTTATTGTCCTTATTTAGTTCCCTTATATTTGAATATCTGCAAAAAAATATTTTTTATTCTTCCATTTAACAAGTTCTAAAATTTTGCAGATAAAAAGCGGCGAATTTTATTCGCCGCTCAACCGCTAAAAGCAAAATATAAATAAGTAATAAACAACCGTTTAAAAATTGTTTACAGACTTCTCATTTGATTTATATCACAATCTTAGTGTGTAAAATCACATTTCGCGGATATCTTCACCGGTAAATTCAAGAAGAAAATAATTTCCGACTACTCGTGAAGCAATTCTTGCTGAATATATTGTTTCCATGTCTGAAAAGTCCAAATTGGTACTGATAATCGTAGACTGTCTGGTATTCATCCGTGTATTGATTAAATCAAATAAGACCTCTGCGGTATATGCCGTAACCATTTCTGTGCCCAAATCATCTATGATCAAAAGATCTGTATTCATAATACGCTCCATTTGCATCTTCAAAATCTTTTTATCATCCTCATTAAACTTGTATTCCTCAAACACACGAAAGATTCTGTATGCAGGCTGATAATAAACTCCATATCCTTTTTGTAATACAGCCTTCGCAATGCAGCTGGAAAGAAATGTTTTTCCCAACCCGGTGGCACCATACAGGAATAGATTTTTGCCATTTGCCGGCTCGAATTCATCGGAAAATTGACGGCACAGCTTTAAAACACTTTTCATTGATTCGCGATCTTTCTCAGGATAGACATCCAATCGAAACGTATCAAACGATTGTGTATCCATCATAACCGGCAAATTCGCCATCTTTATGGCTTCGTCAGCAAGCGCCTTTTTAAAGCATGTACAATATCCCTTATCGGTATATCCGGTATCCTTACATATTTTGCAGTGGTAATGTATGTCCAGATAATCTTGCGGATATGCATTTTTTGTAAGCAATTCACATTTTTCCATTTGTAATGTCAGTGTACGCTGCTGCATATTTTTTAAATAC
>CALXJH010000099.1 GCA_944388555.1 uncultured Clostridia bacterium | reverse complement strand
TATCGTCCATCATAAGTTCTGCAACTGCGGACGCGGCAACGGCAATAACCCGTTCAAGGTTGAAGGTTGGTATTTTACCTTTGTCATTTAGTGCACACATCAAATATTCCTGCGAAAGTGATAAATTGATCATGATAAACCTCCTAAAAATTTATTTTAAATACTTCCTACTTATTACTTACTACTTACGATATAAGTGTATCATATTTCTCCATAAATGTCAACTGAAATAAAGTATTTTAACACGTTTGAAATGTGTATCATTGACGCTTTCTAAAAAAAGCAATATAATTTTTGTAGGAATAATTTTAGTATTTATGCAACTATTTACGATTTTTTCCCACTATATTAGTATAGGCCTAAAATACAAAAGGAGCTTAAGCCATGGAGGATGAAAAAATTATTAACTTATATTTTGAAAGAAACGAAAATGCAATTGTTCAAACTGCATCAAAATACGGCAGGATGATACGGTCCATTGCTTATGGTATTGTCAAAAATTACTCTGATAGTGAGGAATGTGAAAATGATACTTACCATATTACTTGGAATAAAATTCCACCGGCAAAACCAAAGTATTTTTCGGCATTTTTAGGGCGTATTGCGCGAAATGTCTCTTTTAATAAATATGACTACAACCACGCGGATAAGCGTAATCCAGAGTTTGAAGTGAGTTTGTCAGAATTGGAATCCTGTATCAGTACAGGCAATATTACTGAACAAAGCTATGACAGTAAAACTCTCGCAAAACATATCAGTAATTTTTTGCGAAAAAATTCTGCAACAAAGCGCATTGTTTTTATTCGCAAGTATTGGTATTGCGATAGCATTTCCCAAATTTCAAAAGAATACGGATTCAGTGAAAGTAAAGTAAAATCAATGCTGATGAGAACCCGAAACGATTTAAGGAAATACCTGGAAAGGCAAGGTGTTCACATATGAATCAAAAAGATATTTTTGAAGTTATTACTCTCATAGATGATGATTTAATTGCAGAAGCATACGCATCCGTTAAAAAAGTTCGACATATTAAAATGCGGAAAGTCATAGTGATTGCAGCGGCACTCATTATGCTTTTAGGCGTTACAGTCTGGGCTGCAAATATCCTATTGGGCTCAAGAGAAGGGCATTCCTACAATACTCCGGATTACACTTCTGTACCCTCAAAAGAACAACTGCAGTCCGACACAGGAATTTCCCCGAACCTTCCCGAAAATTTTTCAAACGGCTATGCTTTTGACAGCAGTTCTATCACTTACAATGAGGATTTTGATACAAAAGGCAACTCAGTAGAAAAATTTAAAGGACTGAGCTGCACCTATCACAAAGATGGTGCAGAAATATTCCTTACGATTGATGCGGCAATGGCAGGGATACAATTGAGGGATCCAGAAAAGCTGGATACCCATAAAGGCAGTGATATATTGTATTACAGTTATAAGAACAAACTTGTGCCTCCTGATTACCGTCCTACCGAGGAAGATAAAAAAGCTGAACAAGACGGGAGCGTCATATTAAGTTACGGTAGCCAGGATATAAAGCTTTGCAATGTGCAAGGCGTTGCATTAGAATATCAGGGACTAAATTATGAGTTTGTGGCGATAGACGTAGATATTGATAAAGAGGAACTTTTACAGATGGCAAAAGAAATGATTGATTTTCAGGAAGTGAGCGAAAAATGAGTTCAGTTTTCTATCAAATAGCCTGTATCGTAATACCTTGTTTGATATATCAAATTTACATGATAAAGACAAAACCGCATATGCAGGCATGTCCCTGGCATATTGTTTGGAGTTACATCTTTTTCGTCTATCTGTTTTTGGTCTTTTCTGCTGTCGGGACAGGTAGTATATGGGATATCGGAAATTATAACGAGATTATTCGTCTTGATGAGATAAACCTTATTCCTTTTCAGTCTGACGGGGTTATAACCTATGTATTAAATATTATTATGTTTATACCGCTTGGATTTTTACTCCCGTTCATCTGGAAAAAATATCAAAAGGTACAATGCACCGTACTTGCAGGAGCCGCTTTCTCCTTTACGATAGAGTGCTGCCAACTTTTTAACCAAAGGATTTCCGATATTGACGATCTGCTTATGAATACTTTAGGGGCGTTTGTGGGGTATCTGCTATGGATGGTATTCCAGCATATTTTCCATAATCACAAAAGCTATGAACCTTTATCGAATCGCGAAGCGGAAATATATTTGATTTTAGCGTTTCTCGGACAATTTCTACTGTATAATTGGCGGCTTTTCTTAACATAACTATAACTTGGAGGTAAATTTATGTGTAAACGAATGAAATTATTTTCTATAATTCTTGCGGCGACTTTTTTATTCAGCAGCCTTCCTGTTTTTGCATTGGAAGAACACAATTTTATCGATACTGGCTTTGCTCTTATTGATAAAGAAACAAGCGAGGATTTAGGTGGTACTGTTTATCGGTTTAGACATACCAAAACAGATGCAGATGTCATATATGTTGATAACGGAGCAGAAAGAAAAGATTTTACTATCGGTTTTAAAACGCCGCCTTCTGATAACAAAGGTGCAAATCACGTTTTGGAGCATTCTCTTTTTTGCGGGAGCGAAAAATATCCCATTAAAAACATTATGCCGTATATTCGGGAAAACGCTTTGGCTGAAGTATTAAATGGTGTTACGGCAGATGATATGACACGGTATGAAATCAAAACATCGAGCGAAACAGAACTGTATAATTTAATAGATGTCTATTTAAACGGCATTTTCCACCCACTTTTCTTAACTGATGAAAATATTTTTAAGCAGCAAGGGATTCGCCTGGAGTATGCTGATGGCAAGATTCAATATAATGGAGTTGTATATAACGAGCTAAATCTCAAAAAACTCGACACAACCGAAAATTCGCTGAGTTTTATTTCAAACAGTCTCTACACGGATTTATACGGAAATACCACTCCTGCTTTTAACAGTGGCGGTAGCATTGATGGGATAAAAGAGCTTACTTATGAAGATCTGCTGAAAGTATATCACACCTATTATGTCCCGTCTAACAGTATTACATATTTAGCCGGAAACCAGGAGATTCACAAAACGCTGTCTATATTAAATACTTTTTTCAGTGACTTTGAAAAACAGGACATTACAATTTGTTTTGAGGATAATAAACAAATTCCGTCTGAAAAGGTTAGTGAGTACAATATTTCGGCAGACACCAAAACCGTTGATATTGGCTTTATGGCCTCTGGTGTACCAATGACAGAAAGTGCAGAAGAAATTTTTGCAAGAGAAATCATTTTCAATTTGATATTTAATAAAATGAACGAAGTGAATCAAATCAACTATACAAACGGTGGTAACAGCGGCGGTATTGCCAATCTTGCACTGATTGTTTCCGAAGTGCCGATAGAAAAGAAAGACACAGTGATTGCCGCATATAACGATATTTTATCTGATATTGCCGAAAACGGTTTTGAACAGACCGCACTTGCGGCGGAGATTGATTCTTATTTTTCCGTGCGAAGCGATACATATATATATGATACTGCATTTGAAGTGTTTTGCGGCATTCTTTATCAAGATAATCCGCTTGCCTTTACAAATTTAACCGAAACAAAAGAAAATCTTCAATCCGATACGTCATTTTTTACAGATGTTTTTGAAAAATACTTTATCAATAATCCTTGCCATAAAATCGTAATATCGGGCAACGGTGAGGCAAACACAGAGGATAAGCTCCCTGATTTTTCAGAGAAAGAAATCGAAAAAATCAAAAACGACACGGATGCATTTCAAAAATGGGCGGACGAGCCGGATGATCCGGCGGTTATAGCTTCCATTCCTTCGCTCACCATTGATGTTGTAAAACAGCCACCGGTTTACGGAACACCGGTGCTTGAAACGGAAAACGGGATAGAGTTTTACTTTACTGAAAAAGATAATAGCGCTGTTCTTGATTTGTTTTTCCCAATTATAGATGCCGACAACTTGCTTGATCTACAGCTTATGCTGTCCTTTTTGAGCAGACAGGCAGGACAAAAAGGACTTTCGGCAGCTTTTGACCTTGCGGCAATGGAGAGCTATAAGGACTGCACAAAAATCAACCCTAGAATATCAATATATTTATTTAGTGACAGTTCTTCCATTGCGGACAGTTTTCAAACCATGATGAATTTTTTGAAGGATGAGAACATATTCAATAAGACTGCACTGGCCGATTATATAAAGAACGCACCTGATGAAATCTTAATTAATGGCTACCGCGACCCGTATAATCTATCCTACGAGTTGAAACAATCGTCCTCGTCTGCCGGAAATTCTTTTTATTCTAACACAAGAGGTAGTATCGGGCAGGGTTCTATTCCGTATTATCACTATCTAAAATCTTTGACTGACGATATGATACTGGAGAAAATAGAAAAAATGAAAGAATTGCTTTCCGAAATGGTGCTCGGAAGTCTTCCCACGGTAGAATATATTGGTGAGAAAAATGCCTTTGAAGCGGTAAAAGAAAAAATAGTAACTGCATTTCAGACAGCGGAACAAAGATCCGAAGCGCAGATTACAATGCCGGTCGGATACAATTCGGCGGCAATTATTACAGACCTGCCCGACGCAACGCATTTTATGCTGTCCGGCAATTATGCGGAAAGCGACTATATGTATTCCGGCAAAATGAATATTTTAGGAAAGGTTTTGACCTCAAAATACATTTTGCCTACTATGCGTGGAAAGTATGGAGCATATGGCGCCGGCGTATACTTTGATAATACAGGGATGACTTGTTCCGTTGCAGGGTTACAGGATCTTGACATTGCAGTAGATATATGGAAAGGTATGGGCAATTATCTGCGTAATCTTGAAATGACGCAAAAAGAAATTGAAGCAATTACTGTACCAGCAGTAAAAGAATTTGATGAGTATTACAATGATTCTGACTACGGTGCAGTTTTGAAGTATAGTGAGAAAACTGTAAATGATATCCAACAAACGCGTGAAGAAATGCTATCAGTCACCGTAGAGGATTTGAAAAACTATGCGGACATGGTGGATGCCATGGTTGCACAGGGACATATTTTTGCTGTAACTGGCAAAGATAAAGCAGACTGTTCAGTGGTTGATTTTTCCTATTATGCCGACTCTGAAACACTAACAATATTCCCTCGGCTAACAAAAACGTCAGGCAGTTATATAACTGGAAAAACAGAAAATGAATTTTGCCCTGATCAACTTCTCACTAGAGCCGAAGCCACAGTGCTTATCTCTCGTCTTATGGCAGATCAACGGCCTGCTCAGGGAAAATCTATATTTTCAGATGTGAATGAAGCTGATTGGTATTATGACGCTATCGTTTCTCTTTCAGAAAAAGGAATACTTAACGGATATAAAGACGGGACTTTTCGTCCTAATGGACAGATCACACGGGCGGAATTCGCAACAATGCTTTCGCAGTTCATATATGGAAACAGTACATCCGACAGTGATGGATACAGTGACGTGACACCACAGAATTGGTTTTATGAGCCAGTTATGAAACTGGTGGGAAACGGCATATTAACCGGATATGAAGATCAGACAATGCATCCAAATGATGCTGTCACAAGAGCTGAAGCAGTTGCAATTCTAAATCGCATGGTCGGTAAAACATTTTCTGAGACAATGCAAAACCAATTTTTAGATATTGATGGTCATTGGGCATATGAAGATATCCTTGCAGCATGCAGCAATTAATTTTCATATATAGGAAATATCTCTAAAATATAAAATTTCGGCGGTTAAACATAATGTCAATTGTGTTTAGCTGTCGTCTTTTTTTAATATCTAAAGTCCGTTTGAGTTAAACACAATTATATATACAAATATAAAAAATGAGTTAAACACAATTATTTTGTTGCAGATTATCTTTTCTTTTGGTGTAATTATAATAAAGATTATAGGAAGGAAGAGATAAGAAATGATAGAGCAATTTTGTGAATATTTAAAAGAAAGTGGCAAATCCGAAAACACTATCAAAACATATCGAAGAAATGTTCGTTTATTTTTCAAGTGGTGCCTTGATAGTTTTGGTGAAGAACCATCTCGGTTGTACCGCGCGAATGTATTGGAATATATCTCATATATGCGCAACATTAAACAATACGATCCCCGAACAGTAAATAATCATATTTCTTCGCTTAAAACTTTAAACGCTTATTTGTTGGAGAATGAGTATCAAAAAGAGCAGGCAGTATTGGACAGTGATTTTATGAAAATCCAGATCCAGTATGCCAGTCCATGTACGGTGGAGAAGAAGGATGTGGAAGCATTCCGACAAAAATTACTGGAGCATGGCAGCAAAAGAGATTATGCAATTGTTACGCTTTATGTTTATACCGGCATCCGAAGAAGTGAATGCGTTTCCCTCAGACTGGATCAAGTGGATCTCGTATCAAAAGAAATTCGTATAA
>CALXJH010000098.1 GCA_944388555.1 uncultured Clostridia bacterium | reverse complement strand
GGGCTGCCGTGCTTCTAATTATATATTTCTCTTGCGCAAGGCGCTTAAAAAAGCCGGGTATGATTATATTCCTGTTATATCCTTTAATATGCTTGGACTGGAAAAACATCCGGGATTCCGGCTAAATCCTTTCATATTACGCAGCATGCTGTATGGCGTTTTGTATGGGGATTTATTATTGAGTTTAGTAAATCAATGCAAACCATACGAAACCATAGCGGGTACAGCAGAAAAGAAAGCGGCATATTGGACTAAAAAATTAAGCAAAGAGCTGGGCTCGGGCGGAAAAGTACGCTATAAACAAATTCTGAAAAATTACGAGGCGATCATACAAGATTTTGCTGTGATTCCCAAACAAGAAAAGGCTACGGTAAAAGTAGGTATTGTCGGCGAAATTTTCGTTAAATACTCGCCTTTGGGTAATAACGCGTTAGAGCAGTTTTTAGTAAATGAAGGTGCAGAAGCGGTCATTCCAGGACTTTTGGATTTTTGCCTGTTCTGCGTGTTCAACAATATGGAGGAATACCCAATCTATAAAACGCGTTTATTGCGGCATATGTTTTTTAAATTTATATTTGCATATCTGAATAAGAAAAAGCAAGACATGATTGACGTGATGAAAAAGGATAGTACTTTTATACCCCCGACATCTTTTTATAAAACAATCGAACTTTGTCAAGGCTATATTGGCTATGGTGCGAAAATGGGGGAGGGTTGGCTGCTGACAGCAGAAATGCTGGAGCTGTCTGAGAGCGGCGTCAAAAACATTGTGTGTGTGCAGCCATTTGGATGTCTGCCGAATCACATCTGCGGCAAAGGCATGATGCGGCCAATCAAAGAAAGAAATCCAGATATGAATATTGTGGCGGTGGACTATGATCCCGGCGCAACAAAAGTAAATCAGGAAAATCGCTTGAAACTGATGCTTTCTAATGCAAAAGCTTCTGCTAAGAAGGTTACGCATTTATAAATATCCATTGAGGGTATAATAAAAACGTTGGTAACAAAACCATCCTTTCTTCCATAAAATGTAGAAGAAAGGATGATTTTTATGTGCGGAATAACAGGGTTTGTGAATTTCAAGGAAAGTGTAGACGGTAAATATTACCGGGAGATTGGCGAGCGCATGGCTGCAAGAATTGCACATCGCGGGCCGGATGCCCAGGGTATATGGCAAAGTCCGCATGCGGTGCTTTCACACGCACGCCTGGCGGTAATAGATCCGCAGGGCGGCGCGCAGCCAATGACACGCATATGGGATGGATACGAATATACCATTGTATATAACGGAGAGCTATATAATACCAAAGAAATCAAACGAGAACTGTTAAATGACGGCTGCAGTTTTACTACAACCTCAGATACCGAGGTGCTGCTCATGGCATACATAAAATATGGTGCCGGATGTGTGCACGTTTTAAACGGGATTTATGCGTTTGCAATCTGGGATGGAAAAAAGCAACAATTGTTCATGTGTCGGGATAGATTTGGTGTAAAGCCGCTGTTTTACAGCGTCAAGGATGATTTTCTTCTGTTTGGATCTGAAATCAAAGCCATTTTTGAGTTCCCTTGCATGCAGCCGGTCATTGATCGGGAGGGGCTATGTGAAGTCCTCGGAATAGGCCCCGCAAGAACGCCTGGATGCGGCGTCTTTAAAGGCGTACATGAGTTGCTGCCAGGTGCTTACCAGATTGTAACGGCTTCCGGCATACAGCAAAAAGTATACTATACGCTGCATTCTTCTATTCATACAGACAGCTACGAAGAAACCGTCGATACTGTACGGTATTTGCTGGCTGACGCAGTGCGCCGACAGACAGTGTCGGATGTGCCGCTTTGTACGTTTCTTTCAGGAGGCTTGGATTCCAGTCTCATAACAGCAATTACCGCATCGCATGTGCCTGGGAAACTGTCTACCTATTCCTTTGATTATGAAGGAAATGACACGTATTTTAAGCCTACGGAATTTCAGCCGGATGCGGATAAGGAATATATTGAAATCATGGCGCAGGAATATGGAACAGAGCACAATGTATTATATGAAAATTCGGTAGAGCTGGTAGAAAATCTGTATAAAACGGTAGAATTTAAAGATTTGCCGGGCATGGCGGATGTAGATTCTTCTTTGCTGGGGTTTTGTAAGCAGGTCAAGCGCAAACATACGGTAGCGCTTTCCGGAGAGTGTGCAGATGAGATTTTCGGAGGCTATCCGTGGTTCTTCCGTCCGGAAATGCTAAATTGTAATACTTTTCCATGGTGTCCGGATCTTTCAGTGCGAACAGTAGTTCTATCGGATGATATGAAAAAATTGGGCATTGAAGAGTATGTACGGAACAAATATGTCACCTTCTTATCGGATATGCCGGAGTTTCCGTACCTCAATTCGATGGATACCCGGCGGCGGGAAATCGGATATTTGAATATTTATTGGTTTATGGCAACATTGCTTGATCGTAAAGACCGAATGAGTATGGCAAGCGGATTGGAAGTGCGGGTGCCTTTTTGTGATCACAGACTGCTAAGTTATGTATGGAATATCCCATGGGATATCAAAGCGAAAAACGGAGAAAGAAAGCATGTGCTGCGGGAAGCCGCGAAAGGTTTGCTGCCAGAAAAAGTGCGTGTGCGGCCCAAAAGTCCGTATCCGAAAACGCACAATCCGGATTTTGAAATGCTGGTAAAGGAAGAATTGAAAAAATTGTTAAACGAAAAAGACGCGCCGGTTTTGCCTTTGCTTAACCTGGATTACGTGCAATCGCTTACCAAGGCGCATTTTAACTATGGAAAGCCATGGTTTGGCCAGTTGATGGCAGGTCCGCAGCTGATTGCATATATATTGCAGCTGAATCACTGGCTCAAAACATATCATATAAAAATAGATTTAACGTAAAAAAAGCCTCCTTGCTTCACGGCAAGGAGGTGTTTTTTGTTTTAAATAATTTCCAGAAAATCCTTTTCGGGTAGACTGGGGAAGGTGGTGCATATATCAGACTGATACCAGAAAGCGACAGATGAGATATCGTCTTGGAGCGGCAAATATCTTCCGTCATCTCTCCAGCCAAGTGCCTGCAGTGTTACACGCAGATCTTTTTCAAAATAGATGGGATCACATAAGTGCCAGCGGTAAAGTGAGAATCGTTGTACCGCGTTATATAAGCCGTCCGGGCGGATGATTTTTGCCAGGCCGCAATAAGGTGTGCAAAATTCCTGGTACTGTCCGCCAATATCAAAGTTGTACGAGCCGCAAAAATAATCTTCTGTTCCAGTGCCGCAAATAGTTGGAAACGTTTGATCTCCGTCCAAGAAAAATTTCATTTCTCCTTCGCCCCACCAGCCATTGTTATGTACGCCCCAGAAAAGGTAGGTTCCCACATATTGCCCTTTACCCTGCACATTATCTAAAACAGTATAAACCTCTTTGTACTTTAAGGGATTTACACGGCGAAACTGTGCATGAAAATAGGCGTAATGATCAGGGAGGGTTTCTAACGTATAATCAATCTGATAATATAGTGTAATAGGTGAATCGGCGATGTTTTGCATCGTAATATGGGCTTGTTTGTAAAAAGGCATTTCCCAGTAGCAGTTAAATGCGCGTTTCGGGTTGACGCATACAACCGCTGAATGGAGTGGGCTATATGTCTGGTAATCCGCACAGCCAAAGAAGTCGCAGGCAGGTACTTCTACAGAAGGCGTCGCCGCGCCGTCCCAGTACATGCGCAGAATCAGCATACGGTTTTTATTGCTATTATCGGTCATCCAAATGTGTTTGATTTTCCCGCTGCCATGTATATCTGCCAAAACAAATGTTTGTCCGGGTTCAATTACAATACACGGTGAAACTTTCCAGCCTTGCCCAAGCTCGCGTGCACAAGCTGCTGAAGCCCCGGTCGTTGCCATACCGCCTTCGCCTTTTCCTCCCGTAAAGTTTTCCGGAGATATGGATCTGGATTTTGCGTCAGAAAGACGGGCAATGCCTGTTAAATGATCTGAATACATATGCATCTTGACTTTTTCCTCCTGTTTCGTATACAATAATATTGAAATTGTATTTTTATTATAGGAAAACTTTTGTCGGGTGTAAATACCTATCATTGCTTATTATTTAACAAAAATTGCGTTTAAGGTGATTAAAATGACTGTGTATGAGATCAATCCGTATATTCGTAGAGCGATACATTCTGTTTTGAAGCATCCCTTTTCTATAAAAGAACGAGTGCTTTTAGATTATGAGCTGCTGTATGTACAAGAAGGCGCGTGCAAAGTTGGAGCGGATGACAATAACCGAAAATATCAGACGGGCGATTTTATATTGATTCCTCCAGGTGTAAAACACGCCTTTAAAAGCGTAGGGATAGATTTTAATCAACCGCATATTCATTTTGACTTACAATATGACTATTTTAGTGCCCAGAGATTTATAAGCTTTAAAAATGAATCGGATTTATCTGCGAAAGAAAAAGAAATGATGGGGCAAAATATTTTTCGGGCCTCTGACATCCAGATTGTGCAAAATAACGACAAACAACAGCTTGTAGATAAATTCTACCAAATCATCGATTTGTATGCGCATGAACCGCAGGCAGAACTGCGCTGTAAAGGAATATTATGTGAAATTTTAAGCGAACTGCTTAGCGGTAAGCTGGAAAAATGTCAGCCGGCAGAGTCGGAAATACAGCAGGTTAAACGTTATCTGGACCTCAATTTTACAAACGTTATTCGTTTAGAACATTTAAGTGCATATTTTTATATGAACAAATATACTTTGCTAAGACAGTTCCAGAAAGCGTATGGGATTGGTATCATGGAATATGTAAATAAGCGGAAAGTAGAGTATGCCAAGCAACTATTGCAGGAAAAAAAGTCTATCACGGAGATTGGAGATGCACTGGGATTCAGCAGCATATATACCTTTAGCCGCTTTTTTAAAAATCAAACGGGGTGCGCACCTAAATATTATGCGCAAGAGGCGAAAGACCAATAAGAAAAGGGAACATATTACATATATATAAATGCGCCAAGGTATTTTACCTTGGCGCATTTTGCAGTTTTAAACCGAAAAAGCGTTTTATCTTAGATTCAGAAAACGGAGGGTTATTTAGAAATAATACTGTTTATTACATCTTCATTGTATACAATCTGTGCTTCGTCCAGCCATTGCTTTGCAAATTGCTGATCAAGCTCAGTATATTTTTCTGCCAGATAGCTGTTCAGAAATACATCGTAAGGCGTATATTCATTTATCTGTGTTGCGATGATGATATGGTATCCAAAATTGGAGAGAACAGGCTCGGAAATCTCCCCTACTTGTTTAAGTGCGAGCGCGGTTGTCTTGAAAATGTCTACAAAATTTGAATCCTCTGTTACCAGATAGCCTTCTTCCGGTTGACCGGAATCTTTATTGTATTGCGCAATCAAATCATCGAAATTTTCTGCGGTTGCTTCTGCAGCAATCTTTTCTGCGGTTTCTTTTGCTGCCTGCTGTTCTTCTTCTGAAAGGGCAGCGCCGGTAGCTAAGTCAACGGTTGGAATGAGAATGTGTTTTACTTGTACAGAAGGTTCTTTATAGTCTTCCTTATGTGTTTCATAATATTCTTCGGCACCATCGCGCACCGCAGTATAAGAAGGCTCAACTTCCTCCAGATATGCAAACAATTCTTGGTTTACTGTGTAAGATACAGAGCTTTGAATAAATTCTTCACGAGAGTTGTATCCTTGTGCAAGTATCATCTGGTCAACAAGTGCTGCGCTGTATGCCATATCCATCGCGGAAAGTTCCGCGTTAATATCTTCACGGATTTTTTCCGGATCCGCAGCGTTTAGCTGTTTTGCTTTTTGATTAACAACAGCCTGTGTTGCTAATTCTTCCTTAGCAGCGTCTAAAATTTCCGCGTCCGTAATGCCAGAGCCGCTGTAATAGTTCGAGATTGCGGTATACATCGTCTGAAATTGCTGTGCAGAGATTTTTTCACCGTTTACTTCCATGGCGGTTTGTGCTGCAAGCGGATTTTTTCCGGTGTTAATAGATGCAACGTGCGTTGCGTCATCCCAGCCGACTTCATATCCAAAAAGCTCAGACACATCGCGCAGAGCAATATAAGTAGTGCCTTCGCTTACAAAATTACGAACATCCTTTGTTTCACCGTCTATTTGCACGGTTACATAATCGGTCAAAACCGTTATGGTTTTTTCAACTGTTTCAGCAACAGCGGGAACAGCTATGAGTCCTATGGCAAAAATGATACCACAGATGAACCCTTTCAATTGTCTCATGAGTTTCATGCCTCCTAAAAAGTTAATATTTTTTGTATTATAGCATATTTTTTGGGGTTTGTCTATAAACAATGTAAAAAATTATAAAACGGTTTATTTTCGTATTGGCGTATAAAATGGGGGATATTTAGTGTTGACATACATCGTGTTCTTTGTTATAATGCGGATAACAAGTAAAATAAGATAGGGGGATTGAAATATGATTTTTGAAAACGGAGACCGTATTGTTTTTGCCGGAGACTCAGTTACAGATATGGGAAGCGCGAACCCGGTTGGGGAAGGGCTGTTTGATAACTTGGGAAACGGATTTGTCAGAAGCATTGACAGCTTGCTTTCAGGGGTGTACCCCGAGGTGCGTATACGTGTCACCAATTCCGGAGTAAGCGGGAATACAAGCAGTGATTTATTGGAGCGCTGGCAAAGGGATGTATTGGATTTACAGCCGCAGTGGATCAATATTTGCATCGGCATCAATGATGTATGGCGCCAGTTTGACAGTCCGGCGTTTGGGAAAGACTGGGTGCAGCCCGAACAATATGAAAAAAATTTGGAAGCAATGATTGTGTCAGCCAAAGATAAGGTGAAAGGCATTTTTATAATGACACCATACTATATGGAACCAAACAGTCAGGATGTAATGCGGGCAAGAATGGATGTTTATGGCAATATATGCAAGAAGCTTGCGCAAAAATACGGATGCACGCTGATAGACTTACAGCAAATGTTTAATTCTTATTTCCGGTTTAGACATTCAGCAAGTATCGCATGGGACAGAGTACATCCCAATCGTGTGGGGGCAGCCATGATTGCACGCGCGTTTTTGAAATGCTGCGATTTTGATTTTGAGCATATACCTGTTGAGAAATAAAAAGTATATAAGAAATACCATAAAAAAATAAAAAAAAGCTTGATTATTCTTAAAATGTATGCTATAATAGTCGTACAGTGTTTTTAGAAGCATTGTGCCCATAAGATGGAAAATGTTTCTAAAAACATATAAATGCGGATATGGCGGAATTGGCAGACGCGCATGGTTCAGGTCCATGTGAAAGCAATTTCATGGAGGTTCAAGTCCTCTTATCCGCACCACATCGGAACGGACTTTGCGCCGTTCCGATTTTTGTTTGCTGAAAAATCAGTTGCGCGCTCCGACGTTCCTCCTCTTTCGAAAAAAGCACGCTTAGCAAGTCTTTTGGCTTGTAAATGCAGTCATGACAACTTGCTGGCGCCGCCACTTTTTGCGATATTGCGCACTTTACGCATATGGAACTCTTAATTTTACCGTGTTTGTAGATAAATCCTGTAATAACATGCACGCCACGTCGGAGCAAAGGAAAGCTTTGCTCCGACTTATTTTTTCAAAAAATAAGTCCTCCACACGTATTGATAATGTCTTTTATGGTGCTTTTATCAAAATATTTTGGTTTTGCCATATCTTCAAATGTTGAAGAAATTACCCGTTTCATATAAAGCCGTATAGGATACCCTTTTTCATTTATAGATAGGATAGTTTGCCGCCTTATCTAAGCATGATTGCGCATTTTTATACTTTCGGCATAAGCATCATAAAGAATTTTTGCGAAGTATTGCTATCATACATACATTTATAAAATACTTTGTGATTATTACGCAGATATAAAAGTATAAAAGTTCTGGAAATTAAAAATGAAAACGCTTGTGCAGTCACAAACTATCGTTTATAGAAATATACGAAAAGTTAATAGCTGAGGTATTATACCTCAGCTATTAAAAATGTAGTTTAGAGTATTGAGGATGGCACTTTAGCAGATAAGAGCAAACACTGTTGGCACGACCGATAAAGTGCAGAACTCTTTCTGTTGTTGCCAGAGACCATGCTGTTTGGGCAAAGATGTGTGCTTATAGAACCAATGCATATATTGTCTTCTGCAGGATGGAAGCGCATTTTACGGTCATGCGGGCAAAGCGTATACGCATAAAAAATTTATGGATTGCTTTTTTAAAAGCAGGCTTTTAACACTTGGAGAATATCCTCGGCAGTCATGTGTTTATATCCGCCGCCTTGTATTGTGGAGTTTGCAATGAGCGGAAGCATATCTTCCTGCACGCCCAACGCTCGCAGAGTAGAGGGCAAACCGAGCATTTCAATGAAATCTTTAAGTTTTTTGATTCCAGTAAGTGCAGCGTTTTCTTTTGTCATAGTATCTGTAGGAATTCCCCATACATTCTGCGCAAAACGAACAAATTTATCTATACCGTAAGCATAAATGTACTCGTAATAAGCTGGAGAGATAACAGCCAAACCGGCACCATGGGCACAATCTGTATAGGCACCCACCTGATGTTCAATCATATGCACTTCCCAGTCTTGTTCTTTAGAAACACCGGTAATGGTATTGAGTGCGATGGTCGCACACCACATAATATTGCTTCTTGCTTCATAATTCTCGGGATCTTGCATGGCAATTTCTGCACTGTGTATGAGCGAGCGCAATATACCTTCAATTACATAATCGGTGGTATTGTCATCCTGACCTGAAAAATATTGTTCTAATAAGTGTGAAAAAGTGTCAAATATTCCGCTTGCCATTTGGTACTTTGGCACAGTATATGTGTACACAGGGTTCAAAATTGAAAATTTAGGATAAGCGTCCGGTCCGAACACTCTGCCGTTTTTCAGCATTTGTGCTTCGTTTGTAATTACCGATCCGCCGTTCATTTCAGATCCGGTGCCTACCATGGTTAATACTGAAGCAACTGGCACAATGGGATTGGTTACCTCTTCGCAGTCAATCCAATAACGCTTCCAGGGATCGTCTTTGCAATAGGCAGAAACAGAGATGCCTTTTGCACAGTCAATAACAGAACCGCCGCCTACAGCAAGGATGAGGTCGACATGATGCTCTCTTACCAGTTTTGCCCCCTCCTGCAGCTGTGCGTAGGTAGGGTTAGACTTGATTCCGGCAAGTTCTACAACACGTTTGTCCGCCTTTTGCAGGATGTCTGTAATTTGATCATACAGACCGCTCTTTTTTACAGAACCTTTTCCGTAAATCAGCAGAACTGTTTTGCCGTAGGCGGAAAGCTCTTGCTGTAAATGATTTAAAGCATTTTTCCCAAAATGGATTTTTGTTGGATTGTAAAAAGTAAAGTCCAGGTTCATAATTGTTGGCCTCCTTATGTTTGTAATATTTTTATTTAGGTAAGCATGCTGCAAAAATGACCGTTCTGCTAAGCAAACAAATAAACAGATTATGTTTCCTCAACAATCCATGCTTTCGCAGAAAAATCTTTACAGATTTCGCCAAATTCAGCAATGATTGTTTTGCCGTTTAGAAAATCAGTAGATACAGGCTTTGAATGTTTAAATCGATGCGCGATAATCAGCAGCTTTTTCCCCCATCTGCGGATCACTATTTGTTCTCCCTGTGGGTTAGAATAAGAAATAACATGGTTCTCTATATATAGAGTATTTCCGTTTTTAATAATGTCACTTGCCATTCTGTAAAAGGCAATGGCGTTCTGTACAACATCCCATTGTACCTCATTCAGATCGTATATATCACCGCTTATACACATTCTGCCGAGGAAGGTGCTGATCAAAGTGTAATGCAGTCTATGGATATCGTCGTTTTTCCGGAGCACCGCCCAGATTTGTTCCTGACGCGGCTGAATAACCCGGTGCAGATTTGACGCAATAACAGGGCTGGATGTGGTTTCGTGCGCAAAGGAAAAATTTTATCTGTCTGAAAGCAAGAAGCGCACAATATAATCTATGGGTATTATAGCATATAGATATGACCTTTGTACAGCAATATTTATAAATTTTTGCAAATAAATAGGATATGAAATCTTGCAGATGGCAAAAGCACCGCATTTTCCGTGCGGTGCTTTTGCCCGTTTGCTATGGCTGTATAGTGACGTTGTTTGTAATTAAGCTGGAACGGGATTGATTAAGCCAGGCTGGACGGTTGCTTCTATTATCTATGATTAAAAGATTTCCAAGGTCCACATCTGAAGAATGCAGTGCCCAAACAGCGTTTGTATTTCCTGAAACGTCACTCATATCTATCGTATTGTGCAGCAAGGTTATTTGATTTGCAAACTGGAATTGTATTCCGTATCCGGAAATCGGATAAATTTCGTTTCCGTCCGCAACAATGTTTTGTGCGGCGGTTCCTACTGTTTTGCCTAAAGCCATACCGCTTAAGGTTGTATTTGAAATGATGTTGTCCTGTATGGTTACACGGTCGGAAAATGGGCCTGTTGTTCCTTCGTCTTGTACGCGGATACCAATAGCACCGCCTTTGGCATGGATAATATTGCCGGAAACAGAAGAATCGTTTAGCCGCAGCAGCATGGCGTGGCGGAATACCGGTACCAAAGTGTTATTGGAGATATTTGTTCCCTGAGAGCAGGCAGAAAGATTCATAACATAAATATTATCCCATTGCGATTGATCGCTTACGCCGGGGATTGGCTGGTCAATGACAACCTGGTGTGTGCGTGCAGAAGCGTTTTCTGTCACGTCAGTGACGCTTGCGGTTCCATAAATTTGCCCAGTGCTTCTATTGACAAACAGTAATGTGTCTCCTATACAGATATCATAAAAATAATAACTGATTTCTGTGGACTGCAAAGTAAATGTTGTATCGTTTATTTTATTTCGAATCTGTTCATCTTTGGTGCTGATACTGATCAGATCATCGCCGCAGGCTTCTATGTACGAGCCGGTAATATGGATGCCTGCACGATTGTTTTTAGCGTGAATGCCGTCGGAAGAAGTAGACAACATGGCGCTTGTTCCAGGTTTGCGCTCAATACGCACGCCGTCTAAATAAATATCGCCGATATTATCATAAATGATAAATCCCATAATCAGTGAACGGTATAAAGAGATATTTTTAAATGCAATCTGACTGCTTCGGGTAACTAAAATACTGCCTGAAGCCAGTTTCCCCGAATCTCCGGCAGGCGAGGGGATGTTTTTCCCCAAACCGTAGGTGATGGTATCCCCAATTTGTATTCCGTTTAGCTGATCGAGATAACTTTCCGAGAATGTAAACCGAAATGTATCGGGTGCGCATTCTTCAATCTGAGAGGCTTTAAAGTGATCCAGCACACCCCCGGTTATTCTGCGGTCTTTCGTATCTGTTTCAAAGATCATGCCATGGAGTCCACCGCCTCCGGAAACTTTCGAGCCGGTTCCGACAGGCGCGGCAATGTATCCATTCTCAAGAAGCACGTCAATGCTGCCGGAGGCAATATTTTTAGCAATAACCTGTCCTTGGAAATAAGTCGCTTCATTATAATCTAATTTTAAGTTTTGGAAAGTCACATTTTCGCAGTTTTGCAGCAAGAAAGGTGTATTGCCACGGGTAAACAGCAAAGTCGAACCCTGACCGTCTATGTAAGCGTTTTTATAATGGTCCAAAATAAAGTAGCTGGGGGTGCCGGATTTGCAGTCTATAAAATATTGCTTGTTCGGCGCTAACTTCAAAATACCGCCATTCTCTATAGAAGAAAAAGCCCGGGCTAATGCCGGGCCATCATCTGTTATACCATCCCCAACCGCACCAAAGTCGGCCGCGTATACAACAGGCAAAATATTGCCGTCTTCTACACCCAATATATAGGGTTTTGTTATAGGAATCATCTGCATCTGCGCATCCCAAAGCATGACCTGAATGCGATCGGTATTGCTTTGCTGACTTTCAAAGCTGTATGTTTTTATGCCTTCTTGCAGCGTTACCTGCTCTACAATGACATCCGAAAGAGTATTCTCCTTATAAAAACCAATCATCATGGTCATGGGAGCCGGCGCACCTGTTCCGTTATTTATTGAAAATGAAAGCTGTGTTTTTCCGTCTTGCACGCTTCCTGTTCCGTCGGCAAAGGAGATAGCGCCTCCTATTTTAGTTAGACGAACAGCGTCTACACGTAAGTTGGCACCTGTGCCGGGCTGGGTTCGCTGCGCCACGATGGCTTCTGTATCGCTGCCATCAAAATAAAAAGTGCCAAGATCCATCCAAACACAAGTTCCGCCGCCGGAAGGAATATTGATGATGTCCTCTTGATTGTTATGGCGAATCACAACTTCGTGGTTAAGTGTAATACGTACATGGACATATTCTACTTTATACAAGCCGGGTTCCGGAACGTTGGTTTTCCACATGGCATACCCTGTGTTTGAACCATTCATGTTTCTGCCATAGCTGCCTTCCAGGAAGTAGGCGGTATTTGTGGTGCTTGCCCAAGTAGATCCGGTGCCTGTCAAATGTTCTTCAAAATAGCTTCCGTTTCCAGGAACACCATCGATAACGTAACTTGCAGAAGCCTGTACCGAAACGGCAGAAAAACAGGACAAGACAATCAGTATACAAAGCGTGAAACTAATCCGTTTTTTCATATTCATATCCCCCTCTGTTTTTAATTATGAGAGAAAACGTTGTATGGTATATATTTATTTTAGCAAATGTGTGATTGTGCTGCAATAGATAAATGTTGTTAAAATATAGCATGATGTTGACAAATTGCAGTTTATATTTTATACTGAAAGAGGAGGGGATTGTATGGTAAATGGATATAGAATATTTAACCATTCATCAGCAGATTTAAGCTTGTATGAATGCGGTATAGAGGATTGTGTGCCGGGTTATACATATGGTCCGCGTGTTCGGGAACATTATATTTTTCATTATATACTGTCCGGAAAAGGTACTTTTTGGGCAGAAGGGAAGCAATATAACCTAGGTAAAAATGACCTGTTTTTGATTACGCCGCAGCAATCAACCGTTTATGCAGCTGATCAGGAGGAACCATGGAGCTACGTTTGGGTTGGCTTTAACGGGCTGAAAGCGGAAAGTTACGTTAATAATCTGGGGTTATCCGCTGAAAATCCTATTTTGCATTATGCATTGGAAAAAGATTTAAAGCCCTATTTTATGGATATGATTGACGCACCGGCTTTGCCTTTGGTGCAGGAGGCAGAGCAGCTTGCGGATTTTTATCATATTTTATCCCGCCTATTTGAAAACCAGGGGGATAGACAGAAAAAGAAACATCCTTCGCATAACAAGGAACTGTATTTGCGAAAAGCGTTAAATTATATAGATGTGCATTATGCGGAAAATATTTCGGTTGCTGAAATTGCAGATTTTGTGAGTGTTGACCGAACCTATTTATTCAGTCTGTTTAAAAGTATGCTGAATATGTCGCCGCAGCAGTTTTTGTTGAGCTATCGTATCAGTAAGGCTGCGCTTATGCTGGAATTGTCTAATTTATCGGTGGCTGAAATTGCAAACTATGTGGGATACAGCGATCCGTTGACCTTTTCTAAAATTTTCAAGAAATCAAAACACTTATCTCCGCTGCAGTATCGAAAGAAGAAACGGCAGTCTTAAAAATGAAGAATAAAAACGCATTGCCGGCACATTTTATAAAATGTGCCGGCAATGCGTTTTTGTTGTTTAAAATTTTATTTATAAGGGTACAAAATCTGATGTTGAACGGGTTTTTCACAATCATCATTCGAGAATAAGGAATCACAAATAGGAAGTGTTT
>CALXJH010000097.1 GCA_944388555.1 uncultured Clostridia bacterium | reverse complement strand
CGCCTATAAAAGAGTTTCCGTATTTTTTTTTTTTTTTAACATGTTTTGCGGTTTCTTTAAGACTATTAGAATAAACAGGCACCATATCGTACAATAACGCAGAATCATTTTCGATGCTTTCAATGTTTACAAAATCTGATGTCTTATGATATATATATCGAAAATCAGAGGGTCGCGGCTCGTATATATACAATCTGTCTACCACTCGTTCTTGTGTGATATAATAAAATACACCATCAACGAATGCATGTTTAACAATTCTTCCCGGATATTCCACTTGCTTAATCAAATTAAAATTTTCATCTAACACATAGTACGGAGATGTGTAATCAATTTTATTAAAATGATTATCTGGAACAAATCGACCTGAATCAAGCGCAATATATGTTCCATTTGACCAAATTAAATATTCCTTTTGTGCTATATAGGACGGTAATCCGCTGTTCTTAAATACAAAACCATCTTCCGAAATATATCGTTCGTATTCTTTCGATTCTGGATTAAATTTATTAAAAGTAAAATCTCGACCGGTCCAATCTCTTTTTAAAGGAGTTGAAAAATTTTCTTTAGGAATAACTTCAAGATTATTTATAGCATTTTCTCCAAATACACGCATAGCGCTTCCGCATAAAAGAATACATAGAATTAAACTTATAATTTTCTTCATTAACAATACCTCCTTATTGTGCAACTCTAAAAACATTTCGTATTCCACCTCTATCCGCATTAGGCAATATAACAATAAATTCTACATTTTTTTTACAGCCTGGACTTAGAACAGCAATTCCTCTTCTATGATAATAAAAAATCCCCATGAACAAACCAAATTTTTTTATTTAAGAATGTGCATGAGGATTTATTTTTCTGTTTCGACTTAAGCTACGCACAAACTTTGTGCTTTTTAAGTCATTAGTATATGTGTCAGGGTTATCTTAATTAAATTATAGGATGAATAAAATATTCTGTCAAGTACTTTTTTACAAAATTTGAAAATTTTACGACGCTTTTTAAAATGATGTGAAACCAATTATGACTTCTCCGCTCTTGATATTATACTGTTATAGAATACTCATATTCTATGTACATACTATGTCCTGTTTTCGTACGAACTGTGCGCAAAAACTTTGTGGTTCGTACAGGACATATGTTATTTATGATTTGTATTTATTTGATTTCATCAGCAGGAACGACTTATTTTTGCCGTTTATGCACAATTTGCGCATTTTTTTTTACAGGAATGTTTATAATGATTTCAGGCATTTGCTGTCACTTAAGCCGAAGCAATTTAAAGCGGGGCATAAAAACGTTTGCCGTGCCGCCCGCGGCAGGTCAAAAACATTTAATTCGTGCAGCAACGCTGTATATTCATTATCCATTTCACAGGCGTTGGTACATACGCCGCCACACGTTTTGTTTCTGCAGGATAGCAAATGGTTTGTTTTGCAAAGCGGTGCTTTTGGCGTTTTATCTATTTTGACTTGCTTAATATATGCCAAAACGCGTAATCAGACCGATTATTATGCATATTAGCCCTGCAATACGTGCGTATGCTTTGTTTCTTTTTTGGTTCGCTTTATTTTTTATTTGGTTCGGATAGACCGGATTTATAACAAACAACAGTCCATAAACAACCCATGCAGTATTTAAAAATATATTTTTTTGAAATACTGCGGCAAGTATAAAACAGACAAGCAGAAGTGCCAAACCAATATATATTTGTATTTTAAAAGTTATTTTTCTCATGTGCGTACACCGCTTCGTTACAAAAGTTCTCTGAGTTTATCTAAGAATGCCTCTTCTCCAAAGGTGTTTATCTTAAAAAACATCGCCTGACTGCCGCCTGCAGTGATCGCGGAAAGCTGTATGGTGCCGTTCTCGCCCTGAAACAGGGTAACGTTCAGGCTCACACGATTGGAGCCCGACCAGCTGTAGCGTTCAAAAACCCGCACACTGCACCGTGCGTTTCCATTTTGAAAATCGCTTGCATCCTCCAGCGTTGCGGACATACTCCCGTTTAATATCCCCGTTTCTATTCTTTCAAGAATCTGATTAAAATCCCCATAAAGGGTTTGTTCTAATTTTGCCATGATACACCTCACAAATTTATTGTATATAAAAATAACAGCGCAAAAATTTTTCGTTTGCATCAACCTTTTGATTTTTTAGCTTTTGACCGGATTGCTGTACGGCGCTTTTGCAATAGCGTATGCAAAGCAGTCCTTTAGTCTTTTATGTTAATCAGAAATACAAGTCAGTTCGGCAACAACAATTTCCGGGTTATTGTTTATTCTAAACGGAATAATGCTGTTTCCAATGCCCCGGCTTACAATCATATGTGCGCCGTTTTTTTCATAAAGTCCGCTATAATATTCCGGCAGCAGTCCCTGTCCGGGAGCCGCAAGCCCGCCGATAAAAGGCAATATAAATTGTCCGCCGTGTGCATGCCCGCAAAATGCCAAATCTACATGCTGTGCGTAAATTGAAAAATATTCAGGCCGGTGCGCAAGTAATATTTTATAACGATTATTATCCGGGACAATTTCAGAAAGCTGATTTTCTACCGTTTGTTTCATACCCGCGTCGGTATATTGTCCGGCAAACGCGGGATCGTTCATGCCGATTAAATGGATCGTGCTGCTGCCGATTGTTAAATCTGTCCGTTTATTTTCAAGCACAGCCACACCGCAGTCTAAAAGACCTTGCTTTAGTTGTTCATAAACCGTTTCTCTTGCCTCGTGATTTCCGTTTGCATAATAGGTCGGCGCAATCAAAGCGGCTTCTTTTGCAAACGAAAGGGCTGCTTCCAGATCGGTTTTTCGGGAGTCGATTAGATCTCCGGTCATGACAATGATATCTGCATCCGCCTGCTTTAGCAAAGAAAGGAGCTTTTCATTGTTTTTCCCAAATTCTGCATTATGCAGGTCGGATATCTGCGCGATTCTGAAACCGTCAAATGCTTCCGGTAGTTTTTGAGAAGCTACATGCCATTCGTTGATTTCTAAATGGCTGTTTTCAAAAACGATCCAGGCAATCAGCAAAAGAAATGCTATAAAAATTATTAGCCACGTAATTTGTTTTTTCATTGTTTTCATAGACAATATTTCACCAAAGTATCAATCTCGTTTCTGTCGGAAAAATCAAATTTGCCACCGTAATTTTCTATGACGGCCCGGTCAGAGTCACTTTGCTCGTTTTCCGGCTCTTTAGAAAGCATTGTCTTCATAAACCACATCATACACCGATGCAGAAACGACATTTTTCCATAGTCCATTCCGCCTCTGAAATGAAACCATTTTATGTTAGAAAACATTTCTTCAGGTATCTGTTTTTTGCAGGAGGCAGCAATCGCTTCTATGTTGCTTTCGTCCTTTACATCCGCCAAACCGACTGTAAACACAATGCATTTTTTGTCTTTGATTTTGTCGTAATTCTTTATCAGTATTTTAATACCGTTGATTTTCCCGGCATACAGTCCGCCGCCGAAAATAATGGTCTGGTCGTCTTTGCGGAAATCATAAGTTTCAGCTTCTGCGCAATCACATTTTAAAGCCGCTGCAATCCATTCTGCGTATTGCTTGGTAAATCCGCTTTCCGATTTATACAAGACAATTGTTTTGCTTCCCATTTTTCTCACCTTCCCATTCCTTTTTCAAGATTGCATATTGTATGGTGTTTTCATAACGGGGCGTGCCGTCCGGATTGTTGACAAAAGATACAAATTCCAAAAACGTCCCTTCTTTTCTCATTCCGAGTTTTTTGCAAAGTTTCTGACTCGGAAAATTATCGTCCTCTGTATAGGCATAGATGCGTCTGGCGCTCTTTTCACGAAATAGATAATCAAAGAACGCGTAGGCGGCTTCATATGCATACCCTTTGCCCTGATAAGCATCGCCGAGCATCCAGCACGGGCTGAAGGTGTCAGGCACAGAGGTTGTATCATGCACATCGCCGCGTTCTGGATATGCGCTGATTTCACCAATTACTTTGCCGGTATCTTTCAGTACAATTGCAAAATAATACGCAGTTTCCCCGGCGCGTTTTTTTATCTCGGCTTCTGCTTCCTCCATAGAATGGAGTTTCATACTGGCAAAGCAGTTCACGGCGGGTTCTTTTAAATATTCATATACATCTTTTGCGTCATTTTTTGAAAAAGGACGCAAGATGAGTCGTTTCGTTTCAATCATGGCTGCCTCCATAGTTTTAATTGCCAAGCGGTTTAAATGAAGTTTCAGTCTGTATCTATAGACACAAGATAAATATCCAGCATATCCCCGGACTGCGCACTAAGATAAGACTTTGCAATCGTGTTTGCGGTTATGCTTAGATCATTGGTAAGTACAATATACTCTGCCTCGCCGAAAGAATATTGTGTTTGGCCCTTCACTTTCAGGATGTATTGATACTTAGAAAGATCTTTTTCGGGATCGTATAACTTCTTAAAAATCTCCCAGTCGTCCCCAATCGGTATCTCGATCGTATCGGCGGTCATGCCCATTTGATATCCGTTATAATCGGGATTCTTTAAATCAAAGTTAGATTGATGATCCTTCTTTGGAAGTTCATATTCGTCTGCCGTTTTTGTGAAATATCCGTCCAAAGTTCCGCATCTTCCGCTTGTGTCGCTGTCTTCTCCCGTTTCATAATACCAAAATCCGTCTACCTTAACGACCTTAACCGGTTCTTTTTCCGAACGGTAAGCGGATTCTTTCCCAGAATCTACGATCACGTCTGTAGGTCCGTCCGAGCCGCCGATAATTCCAATAGATTCTGTGCCGCACCCTGTCATTGCGATGACAAGCACTGCCGCGCATAATAAAACAGATACTTTTTTCATAACATACCTCCATCATTGATTCTCATTTATGCCGCCGCATTCTTTCATACAGTTCATTGCTTTGCTGTGCCGCTGTCCTGCAAAATTCGGGTTTACATCCAAAGCGTATACCAAAAAGCGCATTCGGCATGCCTCAAAAAAGCGTACATGCATCGTTTGTTTGCCAGTCGGCGCTTTTCCTAAAATAACCAATAGATGCGCTGCAAATGCAGGAATAACCACTTCCGTAATCAATTGCATTGACATAAAATGCTAAAATTTCTTGCTTTTCATAGCGCCGTTCTGTCTGGAGAGATATAAAGATTTGCGCAATCTTTTTAACGGCGGTATCCTCTTGCGTGGAATATAATTTTTTTACCAGCTGCTGGACGATTGCATTGCCGCTTTCGAAAAATTCTCATGCCTTCATATCGGTATAAACTACGCTTGCCGTTAAAATACGATCAAACCCGTAAACAGCAAACGCACTTGTGTTTGTCCCGGGCAATTTGACAACGAATTATAGAGCATAATTTTGTGTTGCTCTTTCGGTTATTAGATAAATGGCGCGTTAAATTTCCGTCCGCCGCTTTTGGTATAATCCGGCATTTAGAGCGCTTTACTGTATTACGCCCAGTCCGCTTAATTTTGCGATTGTATCGCCAAATTCCCCCTGCATAAGCGCTGCAAAAGCATCGATCTTCGGATTGTTTTCGCCGTCTCGGATGACGGCATAATAGTTTGTGGTATAAGGATACGTGCCGTTTGCAATCGTTTCTTCGGTGGGTGCAATTCCGTTAATGCACAGCAGCTTTAAATCTACAGGACCTAACAGCATTTGATTATTCTGATAATAGTAATACAAACTATATCCCATCGCATAGCTGCCTTCATTTTTCTTGTTGTAGTCATCCACATCGGTCAAAATGCTGGACATGATTATGGATGTACGCTCTTTTGCGATATTTTCATTGATTTCTTTTCCGTTTAAAATAAAGTTTTCCATCTGCGCATGACTGCCGCTGTCTTCATTTCTGCAATACGCAGCAAGTGCGGCGTCTGTACCGCCTATTTGTTTCCAGTTGGTTATAGCGTTTTCAACATAGATGTTATAAAGCTGCTCTGTTGTAATATTATTTACGGGATTTTTTGTTCCGGTAAAGAATATAAGCGCTTCATTGGCGATGGGTATAAATTTCAGCGTTACGCCTTTTTCTTCAGCATATTTCAAAACGTCTTCACCCGCATCAGGCACAAATATCATGTCGGCCTTGCCGTCAATTAACCGTTTGTATGCATTTGTAGTTTTCGAATGTGCTTTCGGAAATCCCGGGGCTTTTTCAAAATTATTATAGAACATACGGTAAATATTTTCTGTAATTTGGTATGTAGAGGTAGAGCCGTCTAAAACGGGAATTTCGATATCCGGTGCTTCTTCCCTTCTGATTGCAGGGGCGTTGTTTATGAAGAAATCTCTTATGAAATCATAGAGATACGTACAGCATTCAAGCCTTGTTACGGTATTTTGCGGATGTAAATACAGTTCATCATCCGAGATGTCTTCAAAATCATGTTCAACAATCTCCGGCATAAGATAATAATTTTGGTTCAGTAAGGCTTTATACGCAGATTTTGCATAATCGGACACTTTTTCTAAATCTTTATACTGTGAAAAGGCTGTGTCTGTTTCCTGCATATCCATCATTCCCATATTTTCGAGCATACGAAAAGTCATAGTGACGAGCTGCTCGCGGGTAACTAAAGCGTCCGGGTGAAAGAACCTATCTTCTGCAAACACGCCTTCGTCTAAAAGCGCCATAATATATTCTTTTGCCCAATGGTTTTGGGGAATGTCTTCAAAACATGAAACAGACTGCGATTTCGGAACGCGGAACAGCTTTGCAAAAACGACTGCCATTTCCGCTCTTGTAAGTTCTTTATCTTTCTTAAATGTTCCATCCTCATACCCTGAAAAAATGCCTCTTGCGGTCATTGCGCGAATATACATATCCGAACGCGCCCATTCATCAAGGTCGGTAAACGTTACTTCAACTGTTTCTTTGGTTACATTAAAAGCACGATCGCTCGGAAGATACGCATAACTATACCCGTCAAAAGGACCGACTGCAAGAGGGATAATTTCATTTGTTTGTTTGTCTCTTGCAATATAAACAAAATCGTTTCCATAATCATAGTCTTGTTCTGATGGCAGATACTGGATGGTGTTTTCATTTTGCGCAAAAACAGTGACCGTAAATAACATTGCAATTGTTAAAACCATACAAACGATTCTTTTCATTTTTATTTCTCCTTCCTTTTCGGCTGCCCGTGCTTGCTGTCTGTGGGCAGTTTTTGCGTGTCGGTTATCCAATGACAGTAAAAACATACATTCTGAAAAGAAATTCTGCTGCAAAGGGCTGCAATCTTTGAAATTTTAAAATACAAACCGGTTTGCAGGTCATCTCTGGGGGCGTATACGAAGTGCTTGCATGTAAATTTAGAATCAGCCGGCGATGACTGTAAATTGCACTTTAAAACGGTGTTGCGGAAATGCATTCTATATCATTTGTTTGTAACCGGAATCTGTATTTCGGTTACAAACTGATTTGTATCGTTGGTAAGTCCATAATCAATCATGGTGATTTCTCTTGAAAAGCCGCAAATGGATAGGTTGTGTGCGGTTATGTAGTCGTCAAGTTTCTGATAATATGCAGGGGCCTCTTGGTGGCTTCCGCAAAAACGAATATTTACGCAGGTGCCGCCGGGAAGTTCATGCACCAATCCTGTATAGTCGTCCTCTTGATCTAAAATAAGGAACACCATATCATAACTGTCATACTGCCTTTTTTTCAAATGTTCCGCAGAAATCCCAACCCCGACCTTCCCTAGAAAGACAACAGCATCTTCCTGCTGTTTTTCGAGCTGTCGTATCGAAGTTTCTAAGTCCAGATAGGAGTGTATGGTAAGTTCATTGTAAATCCATGCAATGCGGCGGGCATCTGTTTTTATAATTTTGACCGCGTCCAGATCAGAAGTAAGCGCATTTTCCAGCTGCTCAAGCCGGTTGTTTATTTTTTTCTCTATGCTTCGCAAATCTTTTTGTTTTTGTATCACAACATCCTTTTGTTGTAACAACATATCCCTAATTTTTTGAATGTCCCGATTTTTTAGAAAATCACCGATTTGCGATAATGGCATATCCAAAATGCGGAGATAACGGATGGTATTTAAGCACTCAAATTGGCGGATACTGTAATAGCGATAACCGGTTTCATTGTCAATGTATTCCGGCGTGAGCAGACCGATTTTTTCGTAATGCCGCAGCAAACCGACGCTCAGATGAAACATTTTTGCAACAGCGCCAATTTGAAATAATTCTTGTTTATTCACCAGAACGCCTCCTATATTATTTTACGGGTGCAGACTCCCTTTTACGCTTGAATGCTAAAAATATTCCAATGCAAATGATGACTGAAACAAGGGAACCCGCAGGAGAAGCAAGTCCCATCGGAAACAAAGTATCTTTAAAATAGATTGAAGCGATGTACGACAGTGGAATGCGCGCACAAAGGATGGAAATTGAATTGTGCATAAACGAAAGTCCGGATAAGCCATACGCACAGAAATAACCGGTGAAGCTAAAATGGATACCCGCAAGAATGCAATCCCACACATATCCCCGCATATACGCGCCGCCCAAACGGATTACTGCATTGTCGTGCGTAAACAGGGCCACGAAAGATTCTGCTTGGAACAGCATTACAATCGTAGCAAGGATTCCCCACGTTACACATAAGGCTACGGCGTAGAACAACACCTTGCGCGCCCTATCGTGTTTTCCTGCGCCGATATTTTGTGCGGAAAGAGCGGAAACAGACTGCATCATAGAAGAGGGAACAAGAAACAAAATGCCGATCACTTTCTCTACTATGCCTACCGCGGCTGCGTCATTGAGTCCGCGCAGGTTGGCAAAGACCGTGATGACGATAAAAGCAATCTGGATAAAGCCATCCTGCAGCGCGATGGGAATGCCGACTTTCAAAATTCGCTTGATAGTTTGCTTGTCCGGCTTAAAATCGGTTTTGGATACAGAAACCATTTTTCGCTTTTTAATTACAATCCAGGACACTACAACACTGATTGTCTGAGAAAGAGTTGTGCCTAAAGCAGCCCCTGCCGGTCCTAATTTCATGCCGCCGATAAACAAAAAATCCAGTGCAATATTGGCAATACAGGCGACAGCAATAAAATACATCGGACTTTTGGAATCTCCTATACCGCGGAAAATAGAACTAATAATGTTGTATGCCGTAATAAAAGGAATACCGCAAAAGCAAATGGTCAGATAGGCAATTGTCCCGGAAACCGCCTCTTTCGGCGTAGACATCACACTTACAATCGCTTTTGTCGAAAAAAGCAGACACAATGTAATCACAATAGATAATAGCATAAACAGCGTTACAGTATTGCCGATCGCAAGAGAAGTCTGTTTCCGGTTTCCTGCACCGGTTTCCTGTCCAATTGTAACCGTTCCTCCGATTGCAAGGCCGACCATCATTACAGTCAGCATATGCATAACTTGACTCCCAATTGAAACGGCAGTGGTGCTGTCTGTGCCATTGAACTGGCCAATGATAAACAGATCTGCCATGCCGTACAAGGTTTGTAAAAAATAAGAAAAGAAAAACGGTAATGAAAACTGAAGCACCGATTTTCCTACATTTCCGGTTGTTAATTGATTTTCCATAAATGCGGCCTCCGTTTTTTAGCCTATTATAAACTCTACAACTATTATAGTGTCAAGCTTTTGTTCGCATTTTAAGATAAATTTATGGAAGCATCAAATATTTCAATCCGCTAGATCACGAACGCCAACGCTCGTTCCTGCTCGACTTATCTGTCTGGGTCAGGCTGGCTTTTGCGTTTGCACTCTTAAGCAAGATATATTTTTGGCAAGAAAACAAAAATCACGATAGGAATTTACTCCATGCCGTCCGTTTCTAATATAATAACCGCAAATTTGCGCAGTTGCTGTTCTAAGGAACCGTAAAATTTAATTTATACTTTTTTGTATGTGATCAATCCAATACTGTGTTGGGTGACCTTAAATCCCCAATGTGCAAGCAGACACTTCTTAATTTTTTTTATAAGCTTCCTTGCCCCTCGCCAGAGGTTAAATCTAGTGCACCTATATTGCGTTCTGTGTCGCTGTGTTCCTTTTAATTCAGTTTGGACAAAAGTACTACCGCCTCAATGGTATTACCAGATTCCCACAAACTTTCAGTATCAAAATTACCTTAATAGCAAATTCGGCTGTCCAAATTCAGTGTTCAGTAAATCCCCCTTTGTCTCTTTACTATACTCAGCCAAATACTTCAGCCGCAGCAACAACTTTGAGTATTGACTCGTCTGCCTTATCCCTTCCATATGCGTCAAGAAAACGCTCGTAATACTTATTCGTTTTCAAATTGAACCAAAGTGTCCAAGTCCCCCAAAATAAATCAATATGTCTATCACCAACTCCACCGCTACCAACGTCAATAAACCCCGACAATTTCCAGTTGTTAAGAACAATATTAGGCAGACAATAGTCGCCGTGAAGCAAGACTTTACTTTGCAAGGCATCTTTCTCTGCCGTCAGAACGGCGTGGGCTTCCTCTGCCGAGCGGTATCCAAAACTATCGGGAAAATGAGAATTATCGTAACTTCCAGTATGGTAATTTTTCTCAGCCAAAGAAAGATATTCTGTTGTCCTGTCCATGACCGGGCAGCCTGTATAATCTGTTTCATGCAGCTTTCTTAATTCGTACGCAATAGTGTCACATAGACGTGTGGGACTCATAAGATACTCTTCGTATACGCAGTCTTCGCCGATAATAGCGGTGGTTAAAAGCCAATCTCTGTCATTTGAGATATAACTCAATACCTCTGCGCCAAGTTTCTTTGAATAAAAATATTCTGTCATTTTGGCTTCTTTCTCAAGCTTTCCGCTGCCTGAACATTTTAAATAGTACCCATTCCCCTTGTCGATGAAATACACTCTTGCTTCGGGTGAACAGGAACTATCGTAAATATTTGCCTTGGACACAAAATGCAAAATATCCTGTGGCATTTCATTTGGCATTTGATGTAACAATATTTTTTTCATTCATCTTCACCTATTTGTGGGAAAGCAGTACTACCGTCTCTACATGTGTTGTCACTATTAAGTGAACACATTTTTTCATCCTCGTTAGGGGAATAGGAAGACAATTTATTTTCATTTTTCTCCTTGTTTTTTTTACGTTTCTTCCTTGGCGGTTTGTATTTGCTTCCATCTACGTTGTTTGTAAATCCGGTTTTATATATAAAAGTTATCATTGAAGGATCTACATTTCCTTCATCGTCATAACCGCCTACAATAACTTTTTCTATAATGCTTTCAAACACAGTCCTATCAAATTCCGAGAGCGTTTCATTGTCTTCTAAAACTTTCCGGAAATCAGAAAGACGTTTTTTTATGTTTTTTTCTCTGTTTTCAGTATTTTTGCATGAAGTCAATCTGTCACTTAACTCATCTAATTGTTCATTTAATTCATTAAATTTTATATCAAATGAGTCTTTATCCAAAGTGTCGTCCAGACGCATATCTAACAGTTTTTGCTTTTTAGCTGCGTTTTTTGAAATGAGTCTCTCTATATTTGATATTTCCTTTTCAGGGTTATTTGAACACAATGATATTTCAATACGATTAAGCATTTCATCCACAACATCAGTATTATTATAGCACAAAAGCTTATAACTTTCAAGAAATGCTTCCTCAATAATTGATTCTGGAATACCTTTTGCATCCGGACAGTATTTTTTCCCTTTTTTTGTGTTTGTGACACATTGCCAGATTACCTTATAGTATTCAGTTCCGGAATGCCAACTTCGTCTGGTTAAATGACTTCCGCAAAAACCGCATTCTAACATACAACTGAACGAATACTTTCTTGTAAATGTTTCTCGTTTTCCATCAAACGTGTTTCGACTCTTTCTGCGTCTATTAATGATTTTCTGTACGCTCTCAAACAATTCATTGCTAATTATTCCCTCGTGATGATTGTGTATATAAAACTGATCTTCTTCACCAAAATTATCAAGTCTTCTTTTTGAAATCGGAACTACCGTAAAAGTTTTTCCTTGTCTGATATCACCTTTATATTTCTCATTTTTCAAAATACCCATGACTGTACTTTCAGCCCAGTTGGAACTACCTCTTTTTGTTTTATACCCCAAATGCTCCAATTCCTGTGCAATTACATAGCACCCGATTCCTTCATTATATCTCTTAAAGATGTATTTTACTATTTTAGCCTCTTCTTCATTAATCGAAATTGCTTTTGTAGCCTTATCATAATCATACCCTAAACAGCCATGAAAGCCAACAAGCTCTCCGCGCTGCATTTTCATTTTTAATCCTTTTTTTACATTGGCAGAAATATTTTCAACTTCTTGCTGTGCTACAGAACTTAAAATTGTTAATAATAGTTCGCCATCCATTGTAAGCGTGTTTATGTTTTCTTCTTCAAAAAATACAGCTACATTCTTTTCTTTTAACATTCTTACATAATTTAGTGTATCAAGCGTATTCCTTGCAAATCTTGATATTGATTTTGTAATAACCATATCAATTTCGCCATTCATACAATCATTTATAAGACGCTGAAAGTCATTTCGTTTTTTCGTCTGTGTACCGGTTATGGCTTCATCAGCATAAATATCTACAAGTACCCAATCCTTTCGATTGTTTATGAAATCTGTATAATGTTGTACCTGAGACTTATAACTATTCAGCTGATCCTCGCTATCTGTACTCACACGACAATACGGAGCAACTCTTAGTCTTTCAATATGGGCACGGTTTCCTCGTTCAGACAACAGGGTGTTTGCTTTGATTATTTCGACCTGGCTCAATTCAATACCCTCCTTTTATAATTTGTTTTCCTTTTATATTGTATATTATAACACGAGGGTGTGCAAAAGTCAACGCTCGGACATAATATTATTTGAAATATTATAGTCATTCATTAATTTTTGCTGTATAATTCTAAATTCTTTTTGATAAATTCTATTTTTGTAAGCAATGGACGCCAAAGCTTTTCTTCGTCTTTGTCCGCATACCATTTGTGAATGTTATTATTCATTGTTTCGCCGAAGTCTTTAAGAACGGTAAAATCAAATCCGCTCTTAATTGCATCTTCAAACGCATTCCAGTCTCCGCCGAATTGTTTGTTAAGTATTCTTCCGGCAGAACGACCTACCATCGGAATGCCAAGTCCTGCAATAAACTGATTAAGTGTGCATTTATGGCTGGCATCAATAGATTTCTGCATTCTTTGATATGACTTTTCACCAAAGCCATCAGTATCCACGATTTCATCATGATGCTGTTCCAACTCATAAAGATCACCAAAATTCTTTACCCAGCCATTGCTGACAAATGTTTCAAGCGTTGACTCTGCAATGCCATTGATATTCATTCTGGTTTTATCACAGAAATGAACGAACTTTCTGACAAGCTTTGCCGAGCAATGCTGATTATTGCAACGCAGCACACGGGTTCCTCCGGAAGTTTTGTCAATTTCAAGGGGCTGGCCGCAGCACGGGCAAACCATTGGAAGGCTATATGTACCGCTTTGTGTCGCATTTTCAGCAACCTGCGGAATAATCATATTTGCCTTATAGATTTTTACTGTATCGCCAATACCAAACTTAAATTTCTCGAAAATATCGACATTGTGCAGACTTATGAGAATACTTTCCTCGGTTGCGTTTTGAGGAACAGAGGATCTGGGGATTTCTTCTGCCCGAACAGAAACGGACGCCGTAATCAAAAGTGTCAGACTGAGAACAAATGCAGAAATTTTAATTGTTTTCTTCATATCGAAAACCTCCTTTGTAGTGTATCTTTGGTTCTTTTACTTAATTACACGAAACCGAGATTGATTTTGCAACTTTTTATAATTGGTTTTTTATAAAGCAGCCAAAGAGCAGTTAATCTGCATAAAAGCGTTTAATTACAAAAAACAATTGACGCAAAAGCTTTATTTCACAAAAACCTCTTGATATTATTCCGATTTTGGAATATAATATATATAACTATATTGAGGAGACAAACACTATGAAATATATATCTGTTTCAGAAATTGCGAAAATATGGGGAATTTCCGTAAGGCGCGTCAATACTCTGTGCAACGAAGGCAGAATAGAGGGGGCACAAAGAGCCGGAACAATTTGGATTATTCCGAATGATGCAAAAAAGCCTGCTGATGCACGAGTGAAAAGCGGAAAATATATAAAGAAGGTGAACGAGAATGGCTGAAAGACAAAATATAGAATGGAAAGAGATATGGAAAGACGATTATCTTGCTTGGATATGTGGTTTTGCTAATGCTCAAGGTGGAAAACTGTATATTGGAATGAATGATTCCGGCAAGGTTGTAGGTGTGAAAAACGCGAAAAAGCTGCTCGAGGATCTCCAAACAAAATTCGTGATGCAATGGGTATCATTGTTAATGTCAACCTTTTAAACGAAGGCGATTTTGAATATATGGAAATTGAGGTACCTCCGTATCCAATTGCTATTTCCTGCAAGGGTTCATACTACTACAGAAGCGGCAGCACAAATCAGAAGCTGTCCGGTCCTGAACTGGAAGCGTTTATTATGAGGCGCCGCGGGATTACATGGGACAGTATGCCGCTGCCTACCTTTACAATAGATGATGTTGATGATGGAGTTGTCAAGCGTTTTAAGCAATGGGCAGTTAACAAAGGGCGAATAAATAAATCGGTGTTATCGGAAGATAAATTTGTTATGCTTGAAAAACTACACTTGGTAAAGGATGGGTATTTAACAAATGCGGCTATGTTGCTTTTCAGCAATGATCCGGAAAAATGGCAGCTGGGCGCTTATGTGAAAATAGGTTTTTTTGAAACTGACTCCGACCTTGTATATCAGGACGAAATACATGGCTCTATATTGGATCAAATTGATAAAATAGTTGAAATTATTTATTTGAAATATATGAAGGCCAAGATATCCTATGTCGGTATGCAGCGCATTGAAAGGTATTTTGTCCCGGAAGAAGCCTTACGAGAGGCACTTCTAAATGCACTCTGTCATAAAGATTATTCAAGAGGTATTCCGATTCAGATAAGCATTTATAACGATAAGCTGTATATCGCAAACTGCGGTCATTTGCCTGAAAATTGGACTGTTGAGAACCTTTTTGAAAAACACGCTTCACAGCCTTTTAACCCGAATATAGCTTATGTGTTTTATCTTGCCGGCTTTATTGAAAGCTGGGGGCGCGGAATTGAAAAGATCTGCACTGTATGCAAAAATGATGGTGTTTTTCAGCCGGAATTTACTGTTCACCCGCAGGATTCATGATAAAATTTTCAGCGCCTGAAGATAGAATTGTACGCACATCAACCGATAGGGTGACTGAGAAGGTGACTGAGAGGGTGACTGAGAAGGTGACTGAGGCAGAAAATCAGCTGCTTGCACTTTTGATGGAGGATCCTGCCTACACATATGAAGTTCTGTCAAAGAAATTAAATGTCAGCCGGAAAACAATTGGAGGTTTGATAAAGTCATTAAAAAGCAAAAATATAATTTCCAGAGTCGGCTCGGATACGAAAGGTTACTGGCAGATTACGCTGAAGAATTAGGTGGTACAAATGAAAAATAAATTCAGAACAGCGAGGCAATTAAAAAAATTAAAAGTTATTGAGGCGGCCGAATTATTGGGAATTTCTCAGCCTACATTGAGTGCATGGGAAACAGGAAATAAATCGCCATCCGTTGAGGGGTTAGAAAAAATGGCAGACCTCTATGGTGTTACAACGGACTTCCTACTCGGACGCACAGACAGCCAACATAGCTTTGATAACATGGTTAGCCTTAATAAAAAACAGCTGCCAATTTTGCACGAAAAACCTGTGTGGTCTGCAAAGTATGGTTGGATGCTCGTTGATTATGCAAAGTCACATCTGATAGGATGTAATATTATCATTCCCTTAGAAAAAGCAGAGGAATTGTTTATAGCTCCACCAACATTTGCTGAAAGCAGTATACCAAATTCAGAACCGCTTTTAAGGAATGAATTACAATACGGGTTACAAATATGGGTGGAACCAATCTCTGCTGACAGCAGTTTAAGGGAAGAACTGCGAGGCTGGTATCGTGTAAAGCACCATGCTATTGAAAATGAATGCGGCAACCGTTTTTCACTGGATAGCTATGGTGCAAAATGGCTTGCATTTCCAGAAAAATCGGAGGACAGAAAGAAATGAATGATATAAAAGAGAAGTATACCTGCGATGCTTGCAGATATACTTTTGAATCGGATAAATTGCCGGATCGTTGCCCTGACTGCGGCAAATTACAAGTACGCAGGGCAAGCGAATCTGAGATATATGAATTTGAACATCGTTTTGACAACGAGAAAGAGTAAAAAAGTGACTCATGACTCGCATTTTATTTTGTCCCAAGTAATTCTTTGATTAAGTTCAACCTAAATACAGATGAGCATATAAATCATTTTTATATAGACTTTTGGACAAAAAAATTATCTTTTTGTCCAAAAAGTATTTACAATGAGCTTTAAGGACTACCCTTATTTAGAGAGCTTCTTAAACTTTGTAATTTCTTACAGTGCCGAACACAACATAGAAAATGTTCCATATACTCATCGGTACATCCTCGGTCAAAATGATGAACCGTTAATAAACGGTATAAAAAGTATTCTCGCAACATTTCTGATCTTATTGAGTGAAAACAATAAGATTTATAAAACAAATATGAATTCTGTTGAATACAGCTTGCAATAAATAATATACCAAGGTTTATCCTCTCAAAAATCAAATTTTATAAATTTTATTCTGCTTGATGTATTCCGTGGGAGTGAGTCCGGTCTTTTTCTTAAATACGCGGCAGAAATGATACTGGTTTGAAAATCCACAGTGCTCCGCAACAGCGTTTATTTTCAAAGAATTTTCCACCAAAAGCTGTTTGGCTTTATTTATCCTTACATTCACGATATATTGTTTTGGCGCCATTTTATACTGTTTTTCAAAAATTCGCCGAAAATATGCTTCGCTTATATTGCATTGCTTTGCAAGCTCGGCATTAGTCAAGCCGGGATTATCATAGTTGTTTTCAAGGTATGCTATCGCACGCGAAATAACACTGTTATTTGTATTCTGAGAGGAAAGCCGATGCAGCATATCATAAAAAATACTCATCATTTTATTTCTGTTATCCTTAAAAAGAGAAAGAGCTTTAATCTGCTCAAAATCCTTGATGTACAGATTCGGGTTTTGAATCGGGATTGAAACTATGGTATCACATAAAGGTTCCGCACACTGAAAGTTTATTACAGGAAACCTCCCGGTTTTATCACCATGTAATGTATAGCTTTGCCCTTTGGGCAGAATAACGGCATGATTTTTATCAGAAACGATTTCATTATTGTTGTGAATGTAAGTAATTTGTCCGTCAATACAAAATGACAGAGCGTAGCTTTTTCTTTTACTTATTTTTGATGTTCGGTTTTTGGGTGATACAACAGTAAAGATCTCATCAATATTCGTGATAACTATTTTATTAATGTTAACCATAAAAAATCTCTCCGATAATAGTAGTACTTGATTAGATTATACACTATTTGTTCAAAAAAATCAAGGTAATTAACTTATTTTGTATCGAAAACATCAAAGTAATATCATTTTACACATTGAAATAAATACTATTATCCTATATACTATACATGGTCAGTTATTTTTTGAGGTGATTTTTTATGAATTTTGTGGGAAAGACTGCAATATCCACCGGAGCGGCATCCGGTATGGGGCTTTTGTTTGCGCAGAATTTTGCGGAATTCGGTGGAAATGTCGTTATGTGCGATGTCAATGAAAGCGTTCTTGATGAAAAGGTAAAAGAAATCAACGACAAAGGCAACGGAAAGGCGATAGGCGTTGTTTGCGATGTGAGAGATTATGTGCAGGTATGCAATGCAAGAGATCAAGCGGTTGAAGCATTCGGGAGCATTGATGTCATGGTGAACTTTGCCGGCGGAACTGCAAGAAGAATGTTAAATGTCGGTTGGGAAGCTGATTTCCCCGATGTTCCGATTAACGTATTCGACTGGGGACTTGATGTAAATTTAAAAGGGCCGTTTTATTTTGCGCATGCTGTTTTAAAACAGATGAGAGAACAAAACAGCGGCCTGATTATAAATATCGGTTCCATTACAGGAGCTGAGGGAGATGGCCGGGGAATGGATTATCCCACAGCAAAGGCGGGACTTATGTACGGTCTTACAAAATCAATTTCGCAGTACGGAGCAAGTCATAATATCAGATGCGTTTGCGTTTCGCCGGGACCGGTTCTTACAAGATCAGCTATGGCTAATATGAAAACGCCTATGGGCAGAGCAGCAGAGCCACGGGAGATTATTGATTTGATTTTGTTTATTGCATCTGAAAAGGGGCAGTTCATAAATGGTGAAAACATTATGATTGACGGCGGCAGAAATGCTGCAGGAAGGAATTGCTGATTATGAAAAAGGCATTTTTAGAACATGATAAACCCCTTCTAACTGTTATGGTCCAGGCGGATAATCCTGAAAGGATAAAGGAGCTTATTGATAAGTCTGTTCCGGAAGGTGCAGAAGCATTCGGAATGCAGTTTGAACAGATGAAAGACGAATACAGAACGAAAGAGGTATATCGTGATTTATTTTCATATACAAAGGACAAGCCGATATATGTCACGAATTACAGATTTGCTTTTAATGAAGGGAAAACTGATGATATGCTCGCAGAGGAGCTTTTAGAGCTTGCTGACTGCGGTGCTGACCTTTGCGATGTTATGGGTGATTACTTTGATCGACAGCCTGATGAGTTGGCGATAGATGAATCTGCCATAAAAAAACAGATGGACTTAATTAATAAGTTACACAAAAAGGGAGCATATGTTTTAATGTCTTCACATGTCCTTAAATATACTCCTGCCGAAAGAGTTCTTGAAATTGCTTTAGAGCATCAAAAACGTGGTGCTGATATTTGTAAAATAGTTACCGGAGCCGACACAATGGAGCAGCAACTCAATAATCTTAAGATTATTAATATGCTTAAAGAAAACTTAAAAATTCCGTTTCTTTTCCTATGTGGCGGTGAATGTTGTATTTTAAGAAGAATAGGCGGCGAAATCGGTTGCTGTATGTATCTGTGCGTTCACGAATATGACAAGCTGGCGACACCGGCACAACCGCTTTTGACAAATTTAAAAGCTATAAGAGATAATATGAATTTAACAGAAAGGATGAAATAATATGAATTTTAATAAGAAGACTGTATTTGTCACAGGAGCAGCAGTGGGAATAGGTAGGGCGGTAGCAATTAAATTTGCACAAGGCGGTGCAAATCTTGTACTTACAGATATTAATATGGAGGCACTTGAAAGAGTAGAAAAGGAAGCAGCGGTATATACGAAAAATATACTCACCTTTCAGTGCGACGTAAGTGATGAAGAAAGAGTTTATACTGTTGTCAAGGAAGCGGAAAATGAATTTGGAAAGATAGATATACTTGTAAATAATGCTGCCCTGTGGAGATGTTGTGCACCATTTACAGATACATCCACGGACGAGTGGCGTAAGTTTTTTGATGTTAATATAATGGGTGTTGTTTATTGCACAAAAGCTGTTCTTTCCAAAATGATTGAAAACGGTTACGGAAGAGTTATAAATGTAGCATCTGTTGCCGGTGTGTACGGCAATGCAAATATGGTGCATTATTCGGCAACTAAAGGTGCATTGATTTCAATGACAAAAGCACTTGCAAAGGAGGTTGCCGATAAAGGTGTACTTGTAAACTGTGTATCACCGGGCAGTGTCAGCCCAAGCGAAAATCAAGATATGAATTATTTTGAAAAAAGTGAGCTTTCATTTATGGGCAGAACAGGAACGGATATTGAAAATGCAAATCTTATATGCTTTCTTGCAAGTGATGAGGCAAGCTACATATCCGGTCAGAATATTCAGATAGACGGCTGCAGAAAAAAACAGTAAGGAAGTTAGATCCGATATTTCTTTCTCATTTCCTTGGGAGTCATATTAAAATACTGCTTGAATTTCTTTCTGAAATACGAGGCGGAGCTGAACTGCAAAAAGTCACTGACGCTTTCTACCGGCTTGTCGGTAGTGATAAGAATATCCTTTGCCTTTTCGAGCAAAAGCTGATTTCTTAATTGATTGAGCGCAATATCAGATGATTTTTTAAATGCCGCATAAAGAGTAGCTGCGCTTATTGCACAGTTTTTTGCAAGCTCGGGGGTTTTGGTGTATGGGTGATATATCAAATAATTTCTGGTAAGCTCCACAATCTCTTTTGTACGGAAACACAGGCCAGTATGTCAAAGAGTTTGCTGATGCAATGAAGTTTGCAAATGAAATTGAGGCACACGAGTACATAGAACGACATGGGATAGAAAAAATATCTTCTGTGAGGAAATATGCTTTTAAGCAGGCTATTTAGATAACAAGCACCCGAACAACTGATATGCGTTCGGGTGCTTGTTTTAATAGGCAGTGTGAGAAATTTTCTGTTTTGTACCCTTTTTGCCATAAAAATATGCAACTCCCAAAGTGTCTAATTTTGATATGTACCCCTCGACTGTTTTGTCAAGTAAAGGGGGTACATATCAATTTTGGGGTGCATATCATTTACTGGCGGTTATGATTATTTGCTTCTTCTCCAACCCTTTAACAGAAAAAATACTCCGTTCGACAATAGATTTCTATCTGTCTGATATTACAGTATATCCACTATAGTTTTAGATGTATCATCTTTACCATTTTAAATTGATCAGAAACCGCCATATTGACTTTTGTGGACAGCTTTAAGCCGTTTTTATGGATGTAATGATAATATGGTTCCTCCGTAAATACCTTTATATTGCCACCTATCTTTTCCACCAGTTCTTCCGCTGAATTTACATAAAAAAACATCTGCGCATCGGTATGGCCTATTTGTTTCATATATTTTTTCTTCATCATAGCCATACCTCTTTTATTAACAGTATCAAAAACAACTTCTATATTTTTAAACTGCCCAATCATACGAAGAAGGGCAATGACCTTATGTTTCTCAAAATAATGGAATAATCCGCCTGCAGTAACGAGAATAGGAGAGTCCTGTACATCATTGCGGACTTTTTTGATCCAGTCCTTCGCAAAGGCATCCTCGGAAAGATAACATTCACGTTCCGGTTCGGAGAGAAGTCCCCGCCGGTATTCGATCACATGAGGCAGATCCACGGCATACCAGTGTGTTTTTCCGTTATCACATCGGTGATAGGTTGTCTCCAGGCCACAGCCCAGCTGGACAATCACACCGTCCGGTCTGCGTTCCAGAAAAGACCGAATAAACCGATCCATATTGGCAGACCGACAAGCAGAGGCCAAGAGGGTATACTGGTTCTGCATATTCTGTTCGATCAAGTCTGATGGCAGCTTGTTTTTCAATTCCAATGCTTTTTTATCATATAAAATTTGCGGGCAATGCTCACTGGCATAGATCCTGCCCAGCATAGGAACAAACAGGGTATCCTCTACAATGCCTAATTTTTGCATAACCAGTCCTCCTTTTTGCCTCTTTACGAAAGTTTCCAGTTCTGGCTTTCTGTCTGCAGTTTTACCATATGGGCATACACTCCATTTTTCTCTTCCAGATCCTTTGGTGATCCTTCTTCCGCCACGGTGCCATCAGAAAGGACAACGATCTTATCTGCTCCGGCTACGGTACGCATCCTGTGAGCGATGACCAGAACCGTTTTATCTGAAATCAGACGGGAAAGGGCTGTCTGTATCAGAGTTTCATTCTCCACATCCAGGGAAGCAGTAGCTTCATCCAGAAGAATGATCGGCGCATTTTTCAGAAATGCACGGGCAATAGAGAT
>CALXJH010000096.1 GCA_944388555.1 uncultured Clostridia bacterium | reverse complement strand
CTGTAGTTCAGGATAAATATTTGTTCCACATTCACTACGGAAAGAAAGTCAAACAGGTGCAGGATGTACAAGCGTATGCAGAAATGCATAAAATCAATTATGCGAATGTTGACAGCGAGTCTGACGGTATTTTTGGGGATTATCTGCCTCAGGAATTTTCAACTTTCGGCAGTGCAGATTATCGCACGCCTACATTCCATGCGTTGTACGAAAACGGCAGTACGGTTACCAAACTGCACTATAACGGGCATAAAATTTACAAAGGCAAACCGGCGCTTGCCGGCTTGCCCGCTACATATACCGAAAACGACAGCGAAGCTATGACTTTGGAAATCTACTTAAAAGATGCGGCTACAGGTCTTGAAGCAACACTTCTTTATACGGTTTTTGAACATATTGACGCCATTGCGCGCAGTATTTGTTATAAAAACGCAGGTGAAAAAACAATATGGCTTAAATCTGTATTAAGCGCGAGCGTCGACTTACCAGATAATGATTTCGATTTTACCAATTTACACGGTTCCTGGGCAAGAGAAAGAGCGATAGAAAAAACACCTCTTGGACATAATAAAATTGAAATTTGCAGCAATCGCGGAACAACCAGCCACATACAAAATAATTTCTTCAGCTTATCCAGAAAAAATGCGGATGAAAAGCAGGGAGAGGTTTATGGGTTCAGCCTTGTATACAGCGGGAATTTCATTGCAGGTGCTGATGTGAGCAGTCAGGATATGACCCGTGCATATATAGGCATCAGTTCATTTGACTTTAGCTGGAAATTACAGCCGGGTGAAACATTCCAAACCCCGGAAGCAATATTGGTTTACTCATCACAAGGATTTGGCGCGATGTCAAGAACCTATCATCAGTTATATCGTACACGTCTGTGCCGTGGTAAATATAGAGATATGGAACGACCGGTTCTGATTAACAACTGGGAAGCAACGTATTTTGATTTTAACGAAGATAAAATTTTAAATATTGCAAAAAAAGCTAAAACTGCGGGCATTGATCTTATGGTTTTGGATGATGGCTGGTTTGGAAAGAGAAACAGTGATAATTGTTCCTTAGGAGATTGGTATGAGAATCCAGAAAAGTTGCCGGACGGGATTGAAAGTCTGGCAGATAAAGTAAACGCAATTGGTATGCAGTTTGGATTGTGGTTTGAACCTGAAATGATTTCTGAAGACAGCGATTTATATCGAAAACATCCGGATTGGCATATCCATGTTCCAGGCAGAGCATGCAGTTTGGGACGACATCAGCTGGTGTTGGACTTATCCAGAAAAGATGTATGTGATTATATTATAAAAGCGGTTTCGGACATTTTAGCAAAAGCAAAAATATCTTATGTTAAATGGGATATGAATCGATATATCAGTGAATTTGGTTCAGCGCTTCTTCCGGCAGATCAACAAGGTGAAATGGCACATCGCTATGTTTTAGGCCTATATTATGTGTTAGAAAAAATCACAACCGCGTTTCCCGATGTTTTGTTTGAAGGCTGCAGCGGCGGCGGCGGACGTTTTGATCCCGGAATGCTGTATTATTCTCCGCAAATTTGGTCAAGTGATGACACAGATGCCGTTGAAAGAATGTATATACAGCATGGAACAAGTCTGGTGTATCCGGCAATGGCAATGGGCGCACATGTTTCAGCGGTTCCGAATCATCAAGTTGGAAGAGTTACGCCTATTTCGCTCCGCGGACATGTGGCAATGGCAGGGCAGTTTGGTTATGAACTGGATTTAAATACACTTTCGGATGAAGAGTTTGAAGAAGTCAAAGAACAAATCTCACTGTATAAATCTATTCGTGAAACAGTACACCAAGGACAGATGTATCGTATCCGTTCTCCGTATGATCACAAAAAAAGTGCAACGGCATGGCAATTTATTTCGCAGGATCAAAAGCAAGTAGTTTTGTTTTATTATACTATGGCAGGAAAACCAAATCCGGTTATCGACCATGTATTATTGGAAGGATTAGATGATGCGGCTGTGTACGTAGACGCACAGACAGGTAAGGAATACGGCGGAGATATGCTCATGAATATCGGTCTGAAAATGATGAACCGCCATGATTATACAAGTAACGTGTGGATTTTTAATAAAAAATAATTTTATTTACGGTTTGCTGTAATTTTTCCAAAATTTTAATTTTTTTGAAAAACATGCTTGAATATTAATTTTAATGCGACAAACAATAGTAATGTGATTTTCATCACAATTAAAATTAAATTTGAGGAGTGTTTTTAAAATGGCTAAAAGTAACAAAATTGTTATTCCTGCAGCAAGAGCTGCAATGGATCAATTCAAAATGGAAGCAGCAAGTGAAGTTGGTGTTAATTTAAAACAGGGTTATAATGGCGATATTACAGCTAAAGAAGCTGGCAGCGTAGGCGGTCAGATGGTTAAAAAGATGATCGAAGCATACGAAAGCTCTATTAAATAACTCAAATATAAAAACTTGTAGTTTTTAGAATTTTAAATTTAAAGAATAAATTGCAGATAGTTAATTTATCTGCAATTTATTTTTTTTGTTACATACTATGAAGATGAGGGGGGGGAAGGTCTGTGCGACTATTTCATGTTGAAAAGCCGAGAAAGAGAAAAGTCTATATTATTAAAGGAAGACTCGTTTTGTTTGCACTGCTTTTATTTCTCATTTTTAGTGTGGTTTTATTTTTATACAATACATCTTTTAATCCGGTTATTAAAGAAAAAGCGCGCGTGAAAGCCAATTATGTAGCGGTGCACGCAATAAATACAGCCGTTCAAAATAAAATCAGGGATGAACAAATTACATACGAAGACTTTACAGAAATCACCCGAAAAGAGGATGGTACTGTATCCAGTATTTCCATCAATTCCCTTGCTTTGAATACTTTTAAAAGCGGTTTGACAGATTCTATTTTAAAACAAGTGAGCGATTATGGATATGAAACGGTAGAAATGCGTCCGTTTGCGTTTTTGGGATATATTTTTGCCAAAATTGTTCCCAGAGTACCAATTGTCATTGTTCCATCACAAATATTATCTGCAGATGTCATAAG
>CALXJH010000095.1 GCA_944388555.1 uncultured Clostridia bacterium | reverse complement strand
CAGAACGTAAACTATATGATTGCGATGGTAAACGAGGGAAACAGCCAGAAAGCCGTAGAACTGAGCAGCTCTGCCATTTGTGTTACAGCGAAAGGAAAAACCATTAAAGCAAAAACGGTCGGACAGGCAAACTATATTGACGCGATTATAAACAACAGCATTGTTTTCGGAATTGGTCCTGCAGGTACGGGAAAAACGTATCTTGCGGTAGCTGCGGCGGTAAACGCACTCCGCAATAAAACCATCAATCGCATTATTCTGACGCGTCCTGCGATCGAAGCAGGAGAAAAATTAGGTTTTTTACCGGGAGATTTACAGAATAAAGTAGATCCGTATCTGCGGCCGCTTTATGACGCGCTGAATGATATGTTAGGTGCGGAGATGAGTCAGAATTATCTGGAGAAGGGGATTATTGAAGTTGCGCCGCTTGCTTATATGCGCGGCCGGACATTAGATGATAGTTTTATTATATTGGACGAAGCGCAAAACACAACTTCGGAGCAGATGAAAATGTTTCTGACGCGAATCGGTTTTTCCTCTAAAGCCGTGGTAACAGGTGATATAACGCAGATCGACCTTCCGCGGGATAAAACTTCCGGCTTAAAAGAAGTGCAGAAAATTTTGAAAAACATTGAAGGAATTGCATTCTGCAGTTTTACCGAAAAAGATGTGGTGCGGCATCCATTGGTACAAAAAATCATCAAGGCATATGAATCGTATAATCAAAGACAAATGAAAGAGAGAAATAAAAAATGGTAATATATACAAATGAGCAAACCATGTTTGAAACGGATGGGAATATACAAAAAATTATGCAGCAGTGTGTTGAAGAAACCATGAAAAATCATGGGATAACGGATGATGTGGAAGTTTCTGTATTATTTACAGACGATGCAGGTATACGTAAGATTAACAGTGAAACACGAAACATAGATAAAGAAACAGATGTTTTGTCATTTCCGCAGTATGAAACGGATGTGCCGGGGGTTATCCAAAAGGATAATGGCTATCCGCTACTTGTTTTGGGAGATGTGGTTTTAAATTTGCAAAGAGCGGAAGCACAGGCACAAGAATATGGACATGCTTTTGAGCGAGAGGTTGGTTATTTGTGCGTTCACTCATTGCTGCATCTTTTGGGTTATGACCATATGCAGGAAAAGGACAAGCAAATTATGCGAAAAAAAGAAGAAGAAATATTGCAGGCAATAGACTTACGCAGATGAAAAAAACGAAAGAAGGCGAAGCAATGAAATCAGGATTTGTATCCATTATCGGACGGCCGAACGCAGGAAAATCGACATTATTAAATGCGTTGAACGGAGAAAAACTGGCGGTTGTTTCAGATAAGCCGCAGACGACGCGTAATACCATTACCGGTATCCTGACTGATCAAAACAAGCAGATTGTTTTTCTGGATACACCGGGAATTCATAAACCCAAAAATAAATTGGGTGAATTTATGGTAAAAGAAGCGAAAGAGGCAATGACAGCGGTCGATATGGTTTTGCTGGTGGTTGAACCCGGTCATGACCACGACAATGAGAATATTATAAAAAGCCTGCAAGGTGTAGAAATTCCTGTTTTGTTGATTTTAAATAAAATCGATTGTATCGAAAAAGAAAAATTGCTTGAAATGATCGATAAATACAGCAAATACATGGATTTTGCGGAAATTATCCCCATATCTGCCAAATACGGCGACGGTGTATCTCTTGTCATGAAAGCAATAGAAGAGAGGCTTTCGGAAGGTCCGATGTATTTTCCGGGTGATATGATTACCGACCAGCCTGAAAAACAGATTGCGTCTGAAATTGTAAGAGAAAAAGCACTGTGGTGCTTGGATAAGGAAGTGCCGCATGGTATAGCGGTTGAAATTTCCTCTTTTAAGGAAAATGATCGGGGGATTTTGGAAATAGGTGCGACGATCTACTGTGAAAAAAACAGCCATAAAGGAATCATTATTGGCAAGAACGGTGCAATGCTCAAGAAAATCGGCAGTCTTGCACGCCGGGATATGGAACGCTTCTTTGCAAGCAAAGTGTTTTTGGAACTTTGGGTTAAGGTAAAAGAGGGCTGGCGTGATTCTGATTTCATGCTGCGTAATTTTGGATACGAACAAAAAAAGTAAAAATCTGAAAAATTAACATTTTTTTGTTAGCATAGCAAATCCTCATTTAACCAACACTATTTTTGAGGTGATTGGTTTATGTTAAACGGATGGGGATTTTTTCAAGAAACAGGCAGTGTAGAGGCATATCTTTTGTATCTGGAATATAAACGCCTTACAGAAGGTGAATATTCCGATGAATTTTTAGAAAAGGTTGAATTTGATGAGCGAGAAAATGCGGGGGCTGATTATCCGCGAGACGAACTTGGGAGAAGCGGACAAGATATTAACAGTTCTGACTGAAAATAACGGCAAAATATCGGTGCTGGCGAAAAATATACGGCGCGTAAAGGGGAGATTCGGAGCGGGCGCGGCATTTCTTTGCTATTCTGATTTCGAGGTGGAACCATCCAGAAGCGAATTATATTATCTGCGAAGAGCCGTGCCCGTTCAGAATTTTTTTGCTTTAAGTACAAGTATCGAAAAACTAGCGCTTGCTACATATATGGGACAAGTTGCCAGCGCAATTATTCCTGATTATTTTCCGGGAGACAGTAAATCTCTATCCCTTTTGCTGAATACTTTTTATATCTTAGCCAATACAGACAGGGATATCCGACTTGTAAAAAGTGTTTTTGAAATGCGGCTAATGGCAGAAGAAGGATTTGCACCTGAAATTCATAATTGTGTCGAGTGCGGCGGTGTGCATTTTCCGATGCAGTTTCGTGTGCGCGAGGGGAATGTCGTTTGCGCATCTTGCGGCATGACAGAAGACGTGTTTTTGCTTAATGAAAGCCTGCATAAAACACTTTTATACATATTAGAGGCGGACTTAAAAAAAATTTATGCATTTTCTGTGGGCGAAGAAAGTTTGAAAATTCTGTCTGCGCTGACCGAAAAGTATTGCTTGTTTCATGTGGGAAGGCAAATCCCGGCGCTGGATTATTTAAAATCTTTAATTTAGTTAATTTTTAAGGGAATTTTTAAATTTTTCCTTTACAAATGAAGAAAAGAATAGTATAATATTTCTGATAACGAATAACAAGGAGGAAAAAACTCAATGAGCAAAAAGTATGTATATCTTTTTAGCGAAGGCGACGCTTCTATGCGTAATACCTTAGGCGGTAAGGGTGCAAATCTGGCTGAAATGACAAAGCTTGGTATGCCTGTTCCGCAAGGTTTTACAGTTTCGACAGAAGCTTGCACAAAATACTATGAAGACGGAAGAAAAATTAACGATGAAATCCAAAAGGAAATTATGGAAAATATCGTTAAAATGGAAGAAATCACCGGTATGAAATTCGGAGATAAGGAAAATCCGCTTCTGGTATCTGTACGTTCCGGCGCAAGAGCTTCTATGCCTGGTATGATGGATACCATTTTGAACCTCGGTTTAAATGAAGAAGTTGTAGAAACACTTTCCAAGAAATCCGGTAATCCTCGCTGGGCTTGGGACTGCTATAGAAGATTTATTCAGATGTATTCAGACGTTGTAATGGAAGTTGGTAAGAAATATTTTGAACAGCTTATCGACGAAATGAAAGAAAAGAAAGGCGTTACACAAGACGTTGAATTGACAGCAGATGATTTAAAAGAACTTGCAAATCAGTTTAAAGCAGAATATAAATCTAAAATCGGTGACGATTTCCCGACCGATCCAAAAGAGCAATTGATGGGCGCAATCAAAGCCGTATTCCGTTCCTGGGATAATCCGCGGGCTAATGTTTACAGAAGAGATAACGACATTCCGTATTCCTGGGGTACAGCGGTTAACGTTCAGATGATGGCGTTCGGTAATATGGGTGACACCTCCGGAACAGGCGTTGCATTTACAAGAAACCCTGCAACAGGTGAAAAAGCACTGTTTGGTGAATTCTTAATGAACGCACAGGGTGAAGACGTTGTTGCCGGCGTTCGTACACCGCAGCCAATTTCACAGCTGAAAGAAGTTATGCCTGAAGTATACGATCAATTCGTAAAAATCTGTGATACATTGGAAAAACATTATAGAGATATGCAGGATATGGAATTTACCATTCAGGATAAAAAACTCTATATGCTGCAGACAAGAAATGGTAAGAGAACAGCAACAGCCGCTTTGAAAATTGCGTGCGATTTAGTAGATGAAGGTATGATTTCCGATAAGGAAGCTGTACTTATGATTGATCCGAGAAACTTAGATTCTCTGCTGCATCCGCAGTTCGATCAGGCGGTTCTGAAAAAAGCAACACCACTGGCAAAAGCTCTTGCTGCTTCTCCGGGCGCAGCTTGCGGTAAAGTTGTATTCACAGCTGAGGATGCAAAGGCATGGGCAGATAAAGGTGAAAAAGTGGTTTTAGTTCGTTTGGAAACTTCTCCGGAAGATATTGAAGGCATGAAAGCTGCACAGGGTATTTTGACTGTACGCGGCGGTATGACTTCACACGCAGCTGTTGTTGCCCGTGGTATGGGTACTTGCTGTGTTTCCGGCTGCTCTGAAATCAATATGGACGAAGAAAATAAGAAGTTTGAACTGGCTGGACAAACCTTCCATGAAGGCGACGAAATTTCCATTGATGGTTCTACCGGTAATGTTTATGCTGGCATTATTCCTACTGTAGAAGCATCTATCGGCGGCGAGTTCGGAAGAATCATGGATTGGGCAGATAAATATAGAACAATGAAAGTTAGAACCAATGCAGATACACCGCACGACGCTGCAAAAGCAAAGGAATTGGGTGCGGAAGGTATTGGTCTTTGCCGCACAGAACATATGTTCTTTGAAGGCGACAGAATTGCAGCAATCCGTGAAATGATTTGCTCCGATACAGTAGAACAAAGAGAAGCAGCACTTGCTAAGCTTGAACCTATGCAGCAGGGCGACTTTGAAAAATTGTACGAAACAATGGGCGAATATGGCGTTACTATTCGTTTCTTGGATCCGCCGCTTCATGAATTTGTTCCGACAGAAGAAAAAGATATTGAATTGCTTGCAAAAACGCAAGGTAAGACAGTTGAACAAATTAAAGCAATTATTGCGTCCTTACATGAATTCAACCCAATGATGGGACACAGAGGTTGCCGTCTTGCCGTTACTTATCCTGAAATTGCAGCAATGCAGACAAGAGCAGTTATTAAAGCTGCCATCAATGTTTCCAAAAAGACTGGCAAGAAAATTGTACCTGAAATCATGATTCCGTTGGTTGGCGAAGTAAAAGAATTAAAATATGTAAAAGATGTTGTAACATCTACAGCTGATAAAGTTATTGCAGATGCTGGTGTTGAGCTTGAATACAAAGTAGGTACTATGATTGAAATACCGAGAGCAGCACTTACCGCAGATGAAATCGCAAAAGAAGCAGAATTCTTCTCCTTCGGTACCAATGACTTGACACAGATGACATTCGGTTTCTCCAGAGATGATGCAGGTAAGTTCCTCGGCGCTTACTATGATAAGAAGATTTATGAAAACGATCCATTTGCAAAATTAGATCAGGTTGGCGTTGGCAAACTGGTTAAAATGGCTGCAGAGCTTGGTAAGCAAACCAGACCGGACATCAAATTAGGTATTTGCGGTGAGCATGGTGGAGATCCTTCAACCGTTGAATTCTGCCATAATGTTGGTTTAACTTATGTTTCCTGCTCTCCGTTCAGAGTTCCGATTGCTCGTTTGGCAGCAGCACAGGCTGCTATTAAAGCAGATGCACAGAAATAAAATCTGGGATAAAATATATTATTATACTACTCCCGATTTATTTAAAATGTACCGTGTGTGTAGTCATATAGGATGGTTATGCGTACGTAAAATAGGCGAAAAGGAATAAATGAAATCTTTTGCCTGATTATTTAAAATTAAGATCAAGATGTTGACATTGTCATGCATCTTGATCTTTTTTTACCAGCGATATTTAGCATAATTTTAAAATATATAGCAATGGTGCTAAATTTGCGCGCATAATTATAAAAATCCATGAAAGCTTTTACTGTACGACCACAAAACAATGATATGCGATATTAAAAGCGTGGATAGAAATTTATTGCAGAACAAAAAATATGCTACCAGGATATGCATATGAAATTTCGATTGCTTTTTTAAATCGAAAGAAAAAGTCGTTGCCTGTCTTCGTGCTTTTTACAACCAAAAAACTGTGACGTTATAAGCGTAGGACGATTTTAACAGTAAATCATGAAAAGGGAATAGGAAGCGTGCCGATGCAGGAAAGGTTGCAAGTAATTAAAGAAGAACGCCGTGTAAAAAAATGATTGTTGACACGCTGAAGTATGTGGTAGGCTTTTATGAAAATCTGGTTTAGAAATAATAGCAGTGATTTTATGAAGCAAGGAATTGCGTACGCAGATATGGAATTGATCTTGTAGACAACTAGCCAAAAACATGTATTGAAGCGTTCGTCTAAAATTACTTTAAATTTGAAATTAAGAAAAGTAGAGAACTGTTTTTGGGTATATTCCAATTAGAAAATTTTTAGAATATAGGTGCAACTCTAAAATGTAGAGTCCAATCTATCCTATATTTACTCTGATTTTACAACTTTTTTTCTGCATCTAATTTCATTTATCAATGTTTTGCAAATTCATCTAATTTTGATACATTCAAAAAGGTTAATCATAATTTTTTTCTTTGTTTTTGCGTAATTGCATGCAAGCATTGTTCCGCTTTGAGGCTGATAATCGGTCAAACTTTTGCTTGTAATTTTTCGTCTTAAAGGCTGATAGTTTTCATCATAATAAACTACACAGAAATCGCTTTGATTGATCATCTCAACATTGCGTTCTATATAGGCGGCTCTGCCTGAACCGATGATTTTATCAGGGTAGTATGTGTCCACATTCGTCTGTAAGCGTTCTTGTCGCCAAACTGCGTATGTACCGCTGGTAGTGGTTTAATACAGCGCCTAAAGCCTGTCCGTCACCGCTTTTTGCGGCAAAAATAACCGATAAAGGCAGATT
>CALXJH010000094.1 GCA_944388555.1 uncultured Clostridia bacterium | reverse complement strand
TTTATATTTCTGAGACAGCGAAAGGGGTTTTAAATCTGCGTCGGTCACCGGGCGGGTGGTGTTTTCCACATAAATGTCCGGACGTATGCCCACGCCGTTGATGGTATTGCCCTGCGGCGATGTAAATTCTCCGATGGTCAGCTTAATGCTGCCATAGTCGCCCATGGAGGTTACCGTCTGGATGGTGCCTTTGCCGAAGCTCGGAATGCCGATGACAGTCGCACGGTTGTTTTCTTTCATCGCACCTGTGAAAATTTCAGAGGCAGACGCGGTGTAGTCATTGATTAAAATGGCAATCTGCGTCGTGGTATCCGGATTGGCGTTATTGCTTGTATAGGGGCGGTTTAAGTTATACGCCTTAGAGTATTCATGATAAATCACCGCGCCTTCCGGCAGAAATTCAGACGCCATCAGTACCGCCTGATCAGTATAGCCGCCGGTGTTGTTGCGAAGGTCTATAATGATTTTCTCAATCCCTGCCGCCTTCACTTCCGAAAGAATGGTGTGAAACTGTTCGGCGGTATCTGCCGCAAACTGCGAAATGACGATATACGCGGCGTCGTTTGCCGAATTGATGGCATAGTCTGCCGACGGCGTTACGACAATACTGCGCGTTAAAGTTAAATCCCAGGTGTTGCCGTCAGCAGACAGAATGGTTAAAGTTACCGGTGTGCCGACCTCGCCGCGCACACGGGAAACGACCAGGTCTACCGCGGTGTTTATCACGCTTTCGCCGTTTACCGCGATAATTTTATCCCCCGGCACCAATCCGCTGCCTTCCGCGGACGTATCAGGCAGAATGCCCATAATGGTGCAGTAGCCGTCAATCACAGCCAGCGATACGCCTACGCCTGCAAACTCCGCCGATACATATTCATTAAATTCATCCGTTTCCGCCGGCGTGAAATAAACGCTGTGCTTGTCCAGCGCAGAGGTCAGCGCGTCGGCGATAAACTCAAAGTTTTCCGGACTGTCGTCTTTTAAAAGCATTTCTTTGATCAGCGCGTCCAGAAACGCCTCGTCGGATATTTCAAACTGATAAAGATTCTCAATGTAATTGCGCAGCGCTTTCAGCACTGTGTAGCTTTCGGGCGTTTGTATGACCGGCTCGGTTGCTTCCTCTGCCTGTACCATCGGGCAAAGCAGCAGTAAAAATGCCAGTACACAGCATAAAATTCGTTTGTTCATCCTCTGCATCTCCTTTGTGTATCTGTTTTTTTCTTATTTTAAAATCTGCATGCGGTAAGCGCGGTACAGCGTGCCGCTGTCTTTTTTGACGCGGAATACCATGCAGTTGGTATCTAAATATTGTAAAGTCAGATCCGAAACGGAAACCGGCGTATTGCGCCAGTAAACCGCAAGACCTTCCATATACGGCACCTCGATATATTCGCCGTTTTGTTCCAGTACCAGCAGGTGATTTTCTTCATCTACAAGATACAGTTTTCCGGAAACCGGCGGACCTTCGGTATATCCCGTATCGATATTTTCCGGTTCCTGTTCGGTTGGATTTCCGCCGCATACAATCAAAAATAAAACGCCGTCCGGATCGGTATAAAACACAGCGGTGTCGCCGCGGCTGAGCAGATTCACCCCCGACGGCTCACTGCCGGCTTTTATGGTCAGCACATCGGTGTCATCGGGATTGTAAACCGAATAATCGACCGCCGCGCCGGCAAGCGCATAGGTGCGGGTTACAGTAAAGCGGGAACCGTCTGAGAGCAAAAGCGAGGTGCGGTTTACCATACCGTTTTCGGTTGCCGAAACGGTTTCGGTTACGCTGTCTGTTACAGTCAGCGTCTTTGCGGTGTAGCCGTTTTTTTCGCAGAGCAGATCCCGTGCGTTAAACAGAATCTGCGCCATTTCCTGCCGGCTGATTGCACCGTCTAAGCCCAGCGTATCGCCGTAGCCGCTGATTACGCCTGCCTGCACCGCGGTTTCTATGTACGGCCGTTTTTCGGCGGGAATGGTGGTATAATCCTTAAAATCGGTGATTTGGTCTATTCGTTCTGCAAGCGGCAGCTTGAAAATACGTACAAACCATTCCGCCGCCTCCAGCCGCGTTACAGCGCCGTCTTTTTCAAACAGCCTCGTTTCGGGCTGGGTGGTATAGGTGACCGCCATTACCGCATTGTACTGATCCACGCTTAAAATGCCATAATCCACCGCCAGCCGGATGTAGCCGTCTGCCCATTCGTCTACGCGGTTGTATTTATAAGGGTCCTTTTGTTTCTTGTTCTGCATATCCTTATAGGCAAGCTCTGCCGTTTTTTCCAGACCGGCAGCACGCATAAACACCGCCAGCGCTTCACTGCGGGTGGTCGTGCCGGTCGGACGGAAAAGTCCGGCGTCGCCCTTGAGTATGCCGAAAGCCGCCATGGTATAGACCGCCGGCTTGCTCCAATGGTCTGCCGGAAGCGAAAGCATATCCGAAAAGCGTATGTCCTGTATCCGCTCGGCAAAGCCGCTGTTTATTTCGGATGCTTCGGTTAAAGCGACGTTCGGAAGCGGTGTACTTTCTGCGGCAATACCGCCTGAAAGCTCCGCACTTTTTGCCGGAACACCCCCTGTCAGCAAAAAGCATACCGCAGCCGCCGCAGCAAAGCATCGGATTTTTCTATGTGTCGTTCTCATTTTGTAACCTCAAACTGTATTAGATTGTTGTGCAGGGAAACGTCGTTTTGCTGGGTTGCATACAGAAAACGCGCCCGGCAGCCGGCAGGCGACATTTCAAACGCCACCTCCTGCGGCAGAATATGAAACTGTATGTCCCCGAACGGCATTTTGTATTCTAAAAGGAACGGGGAAAGATTGTGCTTGGAAAAGGTAAACTGCGTCTGTATGTCGCCGGTGCGGGAAATGGTGCATGCCTCTTGGGTAAGCAGGATCTTGCTGCGCACCACCGCGCCGTTTTCCTGTACCGGTTCGCAGAAGGTGAGCACCGCGTGTTCTCCGTCAAAATCATAACGGCACGGAACAGTAAATTCCAAACGCTCCTCTTCGCCGCGGTCGATGGAAAAATGAATCTGTCCTTCAAATGCGGCAGAGCTATCGTCGCTGCCGATGTATTTTTCCACCGCCAGGTCAATCAGCATATCCAGCTGCTTAGACTGCGCAATGCCGTCCGCTTCCAGCATTTTCGGATACATGGAAATATCGGTAAAGCCCGGAATGGTGTTGACTTCATTGATTAAAACCCTGCCGTCCTCACACACAAAAAAGTCAATGCGGCTGAGTCCGGAAAGCCCGAGCCCCCGGAAAATTCTGGCGGCATAGTCGCGGATGGTGTCTACCGTTTTTTCAGGCAGAGCCGCCGGGATTTCTATGGTAGACGCAATTTCATACTTGGCTTCATAGTCATAAAACTCCTTGGCGGAGATGATTTGGCCCGGATGGGAAACGGTGAGCATACGGTTGCCTAAAACCGCACATTCTACCTCCTTGCCCGGAATAAATTCTTCTACCAGGATTTTTTCGTCATGGTCGGCGGCGGTATACAGACATTCAATCAAAGATTCGCGGTCTTTTGCCTTGCCGATGCCCACCGATGAACCGGCATTGGCGGGTTTTACAAATACCGGATAGGAAAACGCCTGTTCAATGCGGCTGACCGCTTTTTCGGGCGCGTCCAGTTCATAGCTATGTACCGTTACCCAGTGCGCCTGCGGAATCTGAAGGTGGGAAAATAAAATTTTAGACACGGTTTTGTCCATACAGATGGCAGAGGACAGCATATCCGGTCCGACGCACGGAAGTCCTGCCAGCTGACACAAGCCCTGTATCGTGCCGTCCGCGCCGTGTCTGCTGTGCAGAACGGGGGAGACAACGTCCATCTCTATGACTTCCGCGCCGCTGTCCCGCAGAACCATAAGACCGCCGATGGAGGCGTCGGGGGTAAGAAAAGCGGGGGTAATCTTTCCGCTTGTTTCCCACAATCCGTCTTTGATGTCGGCATAGTTTCCCTCATACAGGAACCACTTGCCGTAATTGGTGATTCCCACCATATAAATATCATATTTATCGGTATCGAGGTTGGCAATCACATTGGTTGCTGAAAGTTCTGAGATGGCGTGTTCAGAGGACTGTCCGCCAAACAGAACCAATACTTTTATTTTTTCCATATCGGTGAAACGCTCCCTTATTCAAAAATATACTCTTACACATTATACTATAACTTTCCCGAAAATTCAACCACATTTGTGTGAAAAAACCGTGAACATTCCGACTTTCCTGCACGCACACTTCCATTTACCGGCTATTTTGGATAAAAATGTGACAATTGTGTGTATAGGGTTGCAATTTTTGCGCGGCTGTGTTAAAATATACTATCAGAAATTATGAGTTGAGGTGAAAGAAGAATGCAATATACGATTTCAAATAAAATGAAGGATTTGGAAGGGTCCGCCATTCGTGCGGTACTGAAAATGACGCAGTCGAAGGATCTGATTACCTTTGCGGCAGGCGTGCCGGCGCCCGAAACCCTGCCGGCGCAGTTTATCGCCGACAAAACCGAAGAAATTCTGGCAAAAAACCCGGCGCTTGCGCTGCAATACGGGGTAACCGACGGCTATGCGCCGCTGGTGGCGTCTCTTACGGCGCGTATGCAGGCAATGGGTGCGGATATGGAAAATAACGGCGTGATGGTAACCAGCGGCGGCCAGCAGGTGATCGACCTTACCGCAAGATGTCTGTTAAATGAAGGGGATGTTGTGGCAGTTGAAGCCCCCACCTTTATCGGCGGCCTGAATACATTCCGCTCCTACAATGCAAAATGTATCGGGGTTGCGCTGGAGCAGGACGGCATTGATTTAAACGCGCTGGAAGATTTATGCAAAAAGCAGAAGGTGAAACTTTTATATACCATCCCCACCTTCCACAACCCGATGGGGGTTACCATGAACGAAACCAAACGCCGCGCACTTTTAAAACTTGCCGACCGGTATGATTTTATGATTTTAGAAGACAATCCGTACGGGGAACTGCGGTTTGCGGGCGAGGATGTACCGGTTATCAAATCCATGGATACAAACGGAAGAGTGATTTATGCGGGCACGTTGTCCAAAGTAATCGCACCCGGACTTCGGGTAGGCTGGGCAGCCGCGCCGCGACCTGTTTTAGACAAAATGATTGTGGCAAAGCAGGTGGTGGACGTACATACCACCATGCTGTCGCAGATTGTGGCGGACGCGTTCATTCATTCAGAAGGATATGACGCACATATCGCGCAGTGCCGCGCACTGTATGGTAAAAAATGCAAGCGCATGATGGAATGTATCGACGCATTTTTCCCGGCGCAGGCAACCCATACCTCCCCCGAAGGCGGACTCTTTTTATGGTGTGACCTAAACGACGGCAGAGATACCCGCGCCTTGCTGGAAAAAGCGGTGGCAAGCGGTGTGGCGTATATTCCGGGCTATACGTTCATGACAGATATCACCAAACCGACCTCCACCCTGCGGCTGAACTATTCCATTCCGTCTATTGAGGAGATTGAAAAAGGAATCGAGATATTGGGCGGCGTTTTTAAAGCATAATCTATATAAAATCAAACAAAAAAGGCGGTAAAGAAATGAGCAAGAAACGAATTTTCAGCGGTATACAGCCCTCCGGGGCACTGACCATTGGCAATTATCTGGGTGCGCTCAAAAACTGGGTGCAGCTGGTAGACGAATATGAATGTATCTTTTCGGTGGTGGATCTGCACGCCATTACCGTGCGGCAGGACCCCGAAGAATTGAAACAGCGCTGTATGGCGCTGATTGCGCAGTATATTGCGTGCGGCATTGATCCGGATAAATGCACCATTTTTATCCAGTCGCATGTGCCGGCGCACGCCGAGCTTGCCTGGATCCTCAATTGCTATACTTATATGGGCGAACTGGAAAGAATGACGCAGTTTAAGGATAAATCCAGCCGGCATGCGGATAATATCAATGCGGGCCTGTTTACCTATCCGGTGCTGATGGCGGCAGATATTCTTTTGTATCAGACCGATCTGGTGCCGGTCGGACACGACCAGAAACAGCATCTGGAAATTTGCCGGGATATTGCCGAACGCTTTAACCGTATTTACGGACCGGTGTTTAAAATGCCCGAAGGCTATATCGGAAAAATGGGCGCAAGGGTTATGGATTTGCAGAATCCGGAGAAGAAAATGAGCAAGTCCGAACCGCAAGGCTCGATTGCGCTTTTGGAAGATCCGGCGTCAGCGGTAAAGAAAATCAAACGTGCCCAGACCGATTCTTTGGGATATGTAAAATATGAAGAAGGACGCCTTGCGATGAATAACCTTATCTCCATTTACGGCGCCGTTACCGGCAAGACCGCAGACGAGATCGAAACCGAATTTACCGGCAAAGGCTACGGCGATTTCAAAAAGGCACTGGCAGAAGCGGTACAGGCGGAGCTTTCACCTATCCAGGCAAAATATAAAGAATTGATGGCATCTCCCCACTATCTGCAGGAGGTGTATCGGAAAGGCGCGCGCTATGCCGCCTCCATTGCGGAAGAAACCAAACGAAAGGTGTATGAAAAAGTCGGTTATATTTTGGGCTGATTTTTTCTGTGCGGCGGTGCGCAAAAAACCAAAGCACACACATTTTTGCGTAAAAATGTATTTTATTTATTTAAGATGTTTTTTGTCCGGCGCCGCAGAATAAAAAAACCGGCACACAGATGAAAAACCGGCTGTTTTTCGGCAGCGCGTTTCCTATAAACCGCTGCCTGTGGACAAAACAAGCCGGAAAAAGAAAGAAGCATAAAGGAGAAGGGTATGCAGACAGAAAGTCTTTTGTTGATATTAGCGTTTGTGGTGGCGTTCCTTGCCGCCTTTTCCGCAACGCCGCTTGCGGTCAGGATTGCATACAAAATCGGCGCGGTGGACGTGCCCAAAGATAACCGGCGTATGCACAAAAAACCCATTCCGCGGCTGGGCGGTATTGCGATTGTTTTCGGATTTTTGGTCAGCGCAGTCTGCTTCTGCCGAATGCCCTGGGAATTTATCGGTATTATCGGCGGCGCGCTGATTGTTGTGGTGCTGGGTATTTTGGATGACCGCAAACCCATTCCCGCCATCATTAAATTCTGCGTACAGATTGTGGCGGCACTTATTCCGGTGCTGTTTGGCGTTAAAATTGAGATTTTTACAAATCCGAACCTGTTTTCCGCCGCGGATTACTGGGTGCTCGGCGGTTTGTCGGTGCCGATTACCATTCTGTGGATTGTGGGCATTACCAACGCCGTCAACCTGATCGACGGATTAGACGGCCTGGCAGCAGGCATTGCGTCTATTTCGTCGCTGTGTCTTTTGGTGATTGCGCTGATGGTAAGCGAAACCACCATTGCAATCTTTACCGCGTGTCTTGCCGGCGCATGTTTCGGATTCCTGCCCTATAATTTTAACCCCGCGAAAATTTTCATGGGGGATTCCGGCTCGACCTTTTTGGGCTATATGCTGGCTTGTATCTCAGTGGAGGGCTTGTTTAAAGGGTATGCGGTGATTTCGTTTGCCGTGCCGCTCCTGATTCTTGCTTTGCCGCTGTTTGATACCAGCACCGCGATTCTGCGGCGCATTAAAAACAAAAAACCCATTATGCAGCCCGACCGCGGACATCTGCACCACAAGCTGATTGATATGGGCTTTTCCCAAAAACAGGCGGTGCTGATTTTATACGCCATTTCGGCGCTGATGGGTATTGTTGCCATTATTTTGACGGGATTTGGCGTGCTGCGCGCGCTGTTTCTGTTAGGCGCCGTGATTTTGTTTGTGGGCATCTGGCTGTTGTTTATGAAAAAGCCGGAAGACAGCGAAAAAGAAGAAACGTCCGAACAGGATAAAAACGCATCCTCGGATGATGTGTAATTTTCTGCAGCCGCTTTTTCGGCAAAGCGGCGCTTCCGGGTTAAAATCCGGAACAAAAAAGGTTTTGAGCCGGACAGGCGGCATATTAGGAAACCCACAGCCGCTTTTTCGGCAAAGCGGTGATTCCCGGTCAGAATCCGGAACAAAAACGGTTTTGAGCCGGACAGACGGCATATCAGGAAACCGACAGCCGCTTTTTCGGCACAGCGGTGATTCTCGGTCAGAATCGCGGGTTAAAAAGTTTTTTAAGGCGCATTGCCGGCAACGGAAATTTTTTAGTTAGAAGAAATACAAGGCAGGGTTTTTTAAGCAAAAGCCCTGCTTTTTTTCAGCCGGTTTTCCAGCCGGCTGATTTTTTGTTCTCTGTGCTTGCCCGCGCAGACAAGATTCGGAAAAGTGATGTGCTTTGTTTGCAGTCTGGCGGCATATACTGCAACAGGGAAACCGACAGCCTCTTTTACAGAACACATGTGTTTTTAACCGCCGGACAGGCGGCATATCAGGAAACCGACAGCCGCTTTTTCGTCACAGCGGTGATTCTCGGTTAGAATCCGGAACAAAAAAGGTTTTGAGCCGAATGGGCGGGCATATGCCAAATCAAATAGCTTTTTTCAGAATGTCTGTATTTTAACCGCCGGATGGGCGGCATATACCGCACCTCATTTTCTCTGTACGCGATAAAATTTCTCAGATTTTGCCGCGGCGTTTTGTATGGGTGCGCCTGTGCAAAAGTCTTTTTTGGCGGGCGGTGCATATAATAAAACAAAAAGGGGGATTCTTTTTATGAGCAGCCGGATTGCAGTTTGCGAAACAGAAGATATAAATGTGCATGGCATCCATTTTAAAAAAACGCCCTTTACGCCGCAATGCGCCCTGGAGGAGGAAATGAATACGTCTGCGTGCTGGTGTGAAATTGAAGGCGGCAAATTGTTTGCCGTACGCAGTCCCATCGGCAAGGCGGAACATCCTTTCCCTGCCTTCTGCGAAGCCGCACGCTACATAGACGGCGTGTGGATTGTCGGCATTGACGAACAGCAGAACCGTTATTTTACGCCGCTTTTCACCCGATAGCCCCGCCGTGCATACACTGATAGCGGAAGGATTCCGACCAAAGCAAGCACACAAACCAAACTTCCGTGGGCTTGCTTTTGCTTTCCCTACAGGAGAAAAATACGCCTTGCACGTCTGCGGCAGGGCGTAGAGGGCTAGGAAATGCTGCAGACGGAAAGGCTATGAAACTATATGGAATATGGCGTGATCGTATTGTCTTCCGTAACCTATGCAAAGCGTGTGGAAAAGGAATGCGAGAAATGCGGAATCACCTGTACCATCGGGCATACCCCCGCAAAAATTGCACAGCAGGGCTGCAGCTTTATGGTGAAGGTGGCTATGCGGGATTTAGAGAATACACGAAGCATTGTAAACCGTCTCATGCTCAAGACATTCGGTGTTTACAAAAGAAGGAGAGACGGAGAATATGATTTACTTGGATAACAGCGCGACAACCTTTTTTAAGCCGCCGCAGGTGGCCGAGGCAATGACGGCTTATATGCAAAACAGCGGCGGCAATCCGGGGCGGGGCGGACATTTTTTGAGTCTTCGTGCAGGCGAGGTCATTTACGGCTGCCGGGAAGCGATTGCGGATTTAATCGGCGCACAGCCCGAAGAGATTGTGCTCACACCTTCGGCAACCATTGCACTCAATATCGCCATCAAAGGGGTAGTGGGGGCGAAAGATCATGTAATTCTGACCGGCTACGAACACAATTCGGTGCTGCGGCCGGTGCATAAGACCTGCGCATATTCGGTATGCAGGGATCCGGCACACGCGCGGAAACTGCTGCGAAAGAATACCAGACTTTTCATTGTCAATCACGCGTCGAATGTCAATGGCTATATACAGGATTTAGAGGGATATAAGGCGCTGGCAAAGCAAGCGGGGATACCGATTTTGGTGGATGCGTCGCAGACGGCGGGACATTTGCCGATCCGCGTTTCGGGCATTGATCTTTTGGCATGCGCAGGGCATAAGGGACTGTTCGGGCCGCAGGGCACCGGTTTTTTGTATGTGCGAAAAGGAATTAGGATCAACAGCTTGTTTGAGGGCGGCACCGGGTTTATGTCGGAGCAGGCAGAGCAGCCTTCGCTTTTGCCGGAGGGATTAGAGAGCGGTACGCTCAACGGCGTGGGTTTTGCAGGGCTTGCCGCCGGCATTGCTTTTGCAAAGGCACAGCTTGCAAACGGAGTGGAACAGAACCTTACCAGTGCGCTCAAGCAGGGGCTGGCAGCCATTCCGCATGTTACGCTTTACAGTCCGGTGTTTGAACCGACCGCACCGGCGGTTGCATTTAATATCCGCAATACCGACTGCGTGACCTTTGCGGATTATCTTTCTGAAAAATACCAAATCTGCGTGCGCAGCGGACTGCACTGTGCACCGCTTGCACACAAAAGCATGGGCACATTAGATACGGGTGCGGTGCGCGCGAGCGTATCGGTGTTTAACACGCTGTCTGAGGTGGAAAAATTTCTGAATATTGTTGACAGCGCCCCCTTGTTTAGTGTATAATTATCGTATATACTTCTGCCGGCGTATCCGACCTGCGCCGGCAGCTATGTAAGAAATGTAAAAAAAGAAGGATAAAAGAAGGATACTTGTTTTATGGAAAAATTACTCCGCTTTTTTTCAAGTTACATAAATGTATTTAAATTAAACGATCTGGTAGATATCATTATCATCACGTTTGTGGTGTACTGGCTGATTAAGATCGTAAAAGAAACCCGTGCGGTACAGCTTCTGCGCGGGATTATTGTGCTGGTGGTTGTTTTGCAGCTTTCGGCATGGCTGAATCTGAATGTGGTTAATTTTGTCTTAAGCAAAACGCTGGAGGTAGGTCTTTTGGCGCTGGTGATCATTTTCCAGCCCGAGCTTCGGCATGCGCTGGAGCGGGTAGGCACCACAAGTGTCGGGGATTTCTTCCCGCTTGGCGGCGAAGATGAACAAACCCGTGAGGAAACCGAAACCGCCATTACCGAAATTTCAGACGCCTGTCAGGCAATGTCGGCAACCCGTACCGGCGCATTGATTGTATTGGAACAAAAATCCAGACTAAACGATGTGATTTCCACCGGTACAAAATTGGATTCGGTGGTTACCAAGGAACTGCTGGGCAATATTTTTTATCCCAAAACACCGCTGCATGATGGGGCTGTGATTATATCCCGCAATCGGATCCGGGCAGCAGGGTGCTTGCTGCCGCTGACCCAGAATACTGCGCTGCCGTCCGAGCTTGGAACAAGACACCGCGCGGCGATTGGCATGTCGGAGTATTCGGATGCGATTGTGATTGTTGTATCGGAAGAAACGGGCAAAATTTCGATTGCCCGAAAAGGTATGCTGACCCGCAATTATGACCGTGAAACGCTCAAGAGAACGCTTTCTAAGCTTTTAATTACGCTGCCCGAACAACAGGCAAGACGGCGTAAGCTGTTTTCCAGAAAGGGGGGCGGACAATGAACCGGTTTAAGAATTTGTTTCAGAATGACAAGGTATTGTTTGTCGTTTCTTTTTTGGTAGCGGTAGCGCTGTGGATGATGGTGATCGGCGACCGTAATCCTCAGACCGAAAATGTGATCCGGGATGTGCCGATTGCCTATACCGGCACCGAGATCATGCAGGACGCCGACCTTAAAATCATTACGGTTTCGGATACCACTGCGGATGTGAAAATTTTCGGCAGATTATCTGAAATTCATCAGGTTGTTGCAGCCGATGTCACTTTATCTGCGGATTTAAGCGAGATCAACAAGCCGGGTACATATACCGTTCCGCTTGTATCGACGGTCGGACAAACCGGCGTTTCGGTAGAAGGGGTAACGCCCGCAACCATTACGGTTGAGGCGGACTTTATCGTGCAGAACCGCCGGGAAGTACAGGTGCAGTTTGTAAACGAGCTGCCGCAGGATTATGAGCAGGGAGAACTGAGTCTTTCCATGACGTCGCTGACGGTAGAAGGTCCGGAAAATCTGCTCAAAACGATTGCGAAAGCGGTCGCGGTGGTAGATCTTAACAATATAACCCAGCCGATTTCTGCCAGCTATCCTTTGAAGCTGGTAGACGCGGGCGGAAATGAAGTGGTTTCAGACGCCATAGCGGTAAGTGCAACCGAGGTTTGGGTGGACTTAGATATACTCAAAGCAAAAACCGTACCGGTACAGGTGGTGCTGGACGGCGAAGTGAATCTTGCCGAAACGGGACATACTGTAACGCCGGCGCCGTCCTCTGTGCGGATCAAAGGCAAAGCCGCGCTGATCGACAGCATCGAGCAGATTGAAACCCAGCCCATTCCGCAATCTATGATTCCGGTGCAGGCAGGGACGATTGATACAGCGCTTGCGCTGCCGGACGGTGTAACCTGCGATACCGAGCAAATCAGCGTGATGTTTGACTATACACCGCCGGAAACAGATGCACAAACGGCAGATCCGGGCGCTTAAGCTTGGAAACAGAAAGCAAGAACCGATGAGAAGGGAATGTGTCGAAATTGGGAAAACTATTTGGAACAGACGGCGTACGCGGCGTGGCAGGAACAGAGCTTAGCTGCTCGCTGGCATATAAAGTGGGAAAGGCAGGTGCGATTGTGCTGACGCGGCACAGCGATGTAACCCCCACCATTTTAATAGGAAAAGATACGCGCATTTCAGGCGATATGCTGGAAGCGGCGCTGATTGCAGGTATCTGCGAATCGGGCGCGAATGTCGTACGGCTGGGCGTAATACCCACGCCTGCCGTGGCGTACCTTACCCGTAAATACGGCGCGCAGGCAGGGGTTGTGATCTCTGCTTCGCATAACGCAATGGAATATAACGGCATCAAATTCTTTAACTATGAAGGATTTAAACTGCCGGACAGCGTAGAAGAGGAAATCGAGGATTTGATTTTACAGGATAAACTAAACGATCCGCAGTGGAGCAAAAGCGGCGCGGCGGTCGGACGGGTAACCGAAAACCCCGACGCGGCGGAAGATTATATCGCGTTTGCCAAAAGTACGGTAAAGACGTCTCTTGCAGGTCTTAAAATTGCGGTAGACTGCGCAAACGGCGCTACGTATCAAACGTCGGTACGCACTTTAAAGGCGCTGGGCGCGGAATTGGTGGTTCTGTCTGATCAGCCGGACGGCACCAATATCAATGCGGACTGCGGTTCTACCCATATGCAGGCATTGTGCGAAGCGGTTAAGCGCTACGGCTGTGACGCAGGCATAGCGTTTGACGGAGACGGCGACCGTATGCTGGCGGCAGATGAAAACGGCTGTGTGGTAGACGGCGATCAGATTATGGCAATCTGCGCAAAGGATATGCTGGCAAGAGGCGAGCTTACAAATGATACGGTGGTTGCCACCGTGATGAGCAATTTAGGGCTTTCCATTGCGGCAAAGCAAAACGGGTTTTCGGTCAAGCAAACGGCGGTCGGGGACCGGTATGTTTTGGAGCAAATGTTAAAAACCGGCGAGATTTTGGGCGGCGAGCAGTCGGGACATGTGATTTTCTTAAACCACAATACAACCGGCGACGGCTTGGTTTCCGCTTTAAAACTGCTGGAAATTTTGAAGCGTTCGGGTAAAACCATGAGCAGTCTGGCACAAGTGATGCAGGTTTTGCCGCAGGTGATTGTAAATGCGAAGGTAGACAACGAGAAGAAAAAAGCCTTCCATACCCATACAGAAATTCAGGCAGAAATAGAAAAGACAGAACAACAGCTCAAAGGGGAAGGCAGAGTGCTGATCCGCCCGTCGGGAACAGAACCTTTGATACGCGTCATGCTGGAGGGTAAGGATCTGGAATTTTTACAGAAAGAAGCGCAGAGACTGGCAGATTTTATTATCCAGGCGCTTGCATAAACAGAATCGGGCAGTAGAAGAAAGGATGGAAACAATATGTGCGGTATTATCGGTTATATCGGCGACAGACAAGCAGCACCCATTATTTTAAGCGGACTTAGAAAATTGGAATACAGAGGCTATGACTCTGCCGGAATGGCAGTGATTTGTGATGGAAAAATGCAGTCGGAAAAGACGGTCGGCAAGCTGGTCGAGCTGGAAAACGCAACCGACGAGGGCACAAAAATCCAGGGGAAAATGGGCATCGGGCATACCCGCTGGGCTACCCACGGCGCGCCGACTGTTCAAAACTCACACCCGCATTTTTCGCAGGACGGCAAATTTGCGGTGGTGCATAACGGGATTATAGAAAATTACCTTGAACTGCGTAAAATGCTGACCGAAGCAGGCTTCACTTTTGTTTCGGATACCGATACGGAGGTTGTTCCGCAGCTTTTGCAGCATTTTTATAACGGGGATATGTTTGAAACGGTGAGCAAAGTGGTTGGCATGCTCCGCGGCGCGTATGCTTTAGGCATTATCAGCACGCATGATCCCGACCGCATTTACGCGGTGCGCAAAGGCAGTCCGCTGATTGTAGGCTTAGGGGACGGGGCGAATTTTATTGCGTCGGATATCCCTGCGATCCTCTCCAGAACCCGCCGGGTTTATCTTTTGGAAGAAGGCGAGTTTGCCATTTTAAGCAAAGATAAAGTGGATATTGTGGACGCCGACAAAAAAGTGATTCATAAACAGGTATATGAAGTGGACTGGGATGTGGACGCAGCGCAAAAAGACGGTTATGAGTATTATATGCTCAAAGAAATCATGGAGCAGCCCCGGGCAATGAAAGATACCATGGGTCCGCGCTTAAACGGCAATGATGTTGTCATGTCGGAACTTTCCATGCCCGAATCGTATTATAAAAATTTAAGCAAAATCTTTATTGTCGCCTGCGGCTCTGCGTATCATGTGGGGCTGGTCGGCAAATACGTGCTGGAAGATTTGGCACGCGTTCCGGTTGAAGTGGATCTGGCTTCCGAATTTCGTTACCGGAACCCCATTATTCAGCCCGGCGATTTGGTGATTATCATCAGCCAGTCGGGCGAGACGTTAGATACGTTAGAGGCACTGCGGGACGCCAAAAAGCAAGGCGCGCGCATTTTGTCGATTGTCAATGTAAAAGGATCGTCCATTGCGCGGGAATCGGATGATGTTTTGTATACCCATGCCGGTCCGGAAATCGCGGTGGCAACCACAAAAGCCTACAGCACCCAAATGGATATTTTATTCCTGCTCGGACTGTATCTGGCACGCGTACGCGGACAAATCACAAGTGCGCAGGAGCAGGAGCTGGTGGAAGAACTCAAAACCATTCCGGATAAAGTACAGGCGTTTTTGAAAGATGTTTCCGGCTTGGAAAAACTGGCAAAACAGCACAAATCGGTGCGGGATGTATTCTTTATCGGCAGAGGCATCGATTATGCCATTGCGCTGGAAGGATCCCTGAAATTAAAGGAAATTTCCTATATTCATTCCGAAGCGTATGCGGCGGGCGAGCTCAAACACGGCACCATTTCTTTGATTGAAGACGGTACGCTGGTGATTGCGCTTGCTACCCAGCAAAAACTGTTTGAAAAAACACTGAGCAATATTAAGGAAGTAAAATCCCGCGGCGCTACCGTCATTGCGGTGGTGATGGAGGGACACACCGAAGTGGAAAAAGAAGCAGACGTGACCATTTATATTCCAAAAACAATGGAAGTGTTTGCGGGCGCGCTGGAAGTCATTCCGCTTCAGGTGCTGGCATATTATATCTCCTATCATAAGGGTTTAGACGTAGACAAACCCAGAAACTTAGCCAAATCGGTGACGGTAGAATAATGCGGAATTTAGCATTTTAGAAGCAAAACAAAGAGCGGCAAGCAAGCGCCCTCCGCGCGTCGATCCATCTTCGGCACGCTGGCAGATGACGCAGAAAGAAAGTTAAATTTTTGGAAGTCGCATTCGTCGGCGTACAAAGGTACGATAGAGAGCGATTGCGGAAAAGGCAAGCAATGACGCCGGTTTCTGAATGAAGCCGGCGTCATTTTTTTCTGAAAATATAAAGTTTATGAAAAAGAATGGTGTTTTGTTTTTATCGTCTCGCTTGCGGTATAACAACTTTTTTGACAGTCTGAGGACGGCAAGTAAGCCACCTTTTTTTTGTGTCCGGAAAACAAGCAGTCTGGTGCGGAACAGTTTTATCAGTTCTTCGTCCGCATAAAAAGAGCCGAAACGTGCCGCATGATGCACACGCAGGCGTTTCGGCTTCTATTATTCACCAAACAAATTTTGATTTCTTGCTTGAATTTCTGCCTCTTTGGCTGCCCGTTCCGCGCGGTAATTGGGACGCGCCGCGTGTTCGGCGGCAATTCTTGTTTTGAGCTCGCCGATTGTAAATGCGCGGTTTTCTTCCGGGTATTCTAAATTCACGT